>CBDURV010000098.1:0-10117 GCA_965369495.1 uncultured bacterium | reverse complement strand
CGTGCAGGAGGGCGGCACGCGAGAAGCGCGCCAGTTCCGCCTGGTCGCGCGCCAACGGCCGAAGCAGCGTCGATGCGATCATCGCCACGTTGACGGAGTGCTGCCATGTGTACGAGTCGCGCTGCAGAAGCTGGAGCGGGCTGAGCATGCGCGTACCGGACCGCACGACCTCTTCCGCGGTCCAGTGGGCCAGCTCGTTGATGCCGTCCACGTCGAGGTCGTGGCCGTGCCGCACGTTGGAATGCGCGCTGTCAAGCACGTCCGCCATGCACTCGTAGACGCGTCCGGGCGTCTTGAACTCCGTCCACTCGACCGGATCGAAAGCCGCATCGGGATCCAGCTCCTCGATCTCGTCGGTGGGCGCGTCGAGCAGTTCGATCCCCCGGAATCCCTCGCTGCTGTGCCCCCCCCCGGCGTGCAGCCAGTCGAGGAACTCGCACAGCGACGTCTCCGTGATCGCGTTCGTGATGCCGACGCCGCCGGCGCCGTTCTGCTCGAACCGCGCGGCGAGCTGGAACAGGTTGCTGCCGCCCTGCAGCGGCACACCGTCGAAGACGAACCGACCGCGCCGGACACCGATCTGGAACTGTGTGAGGTGAAGCTCTTCCAGTTCGGAGCGGATCGCCATGATGAACTGCCGCACCGCCTGCTTGGAGCGCGTGTGCTCCGCGCCGTACAGATGACGGTTGTAGAACGCCACGGCGATGCGCTGCAAAAGCTGCTCGACGCGATCGAAGTCGAGGGTCATTCTTGCCATGAGTGCACGATCCCGCCGCCTAGGCGACGAAGATCGCCTCCTGCGCCATGTGGCGAATCGAACGTCGATACAGCGGCAACAGCGCGACGCGCTTGTTCGCCACTTCGTCGAGGAAGTCCAGGGCATCGTCCGTGCCCGCCTGCGCGAGCGCCTTGACGGCGGAGGAAGCCTCCTCGCCCGGGCAGGGGAGCGTATTGGCGCGGTGCACGATCTCACGCAGAATCGCGACGGCAAGCGGGTGCTGGAATTTCCCGAACGCGCGGATGAGTCGCGGGTCGCGCGCGTCGCCGGCATAGCGCACGCCCATCACGAGCAGCCGCAGCGACTTCTCGCTCCCGTCCTCGACGAGCATGTCGATGACCCGGTCGCGGTCATCGCCGCCGTCGTGCGAGAGCACCTCCTTCACGATCGGGCCCAGCACGAAGTCGACATGCTTGAGCAGGAAGCCGAAGCACGACTTCTCGAAGAAGGACTCGGGATGATCGATCGCCCAGCTGCGGAAGGCCGCCTTGTCGCGCGTGACCGCCTTGATGAACGCGTCCTCGATCGGCACGCGAACGCTGTCGGGCAGTTGCGCGCGCAGGAGCACGCTCAACAGGTTGAACGCATCGGACCGCAAACTCAACACTTCCATGATCGCGCGCGCTTCCGCCTTGGGCATCTCGTGGCGCCCGAGCGCCGACTCCAGCAACTTGACGTCACCGGCGATCGCGCCCAATTCCAGCACGAGTGCCGCAGGACGCTCTTGCGGCCAGTCCGGGTGGTCACCGGCCATGTGAAGCTGCGCAATGCGCAGTGCGGTCACGTCCAGGCGCCGCTCGCGCACGATATCGCAGAGCAGATCGCGCCGCGCGCGGTACTCGAGCGGATCCTGCGCACGCCCGACAAGGTCGCAAATGATGAGCGCGGCGACACGGTGCGCATCGTGCTTGCGCGCCTGGCGGGCGAGCGTCTTCTCGGCGGCCGCCAGAACGTGCGGCGAGCACGCACCGAATTCGCCGTCCTCGACCGCGGAGTAGACCAGCCGCACCTCCGCGGACACGTCCGGCTCGGTCGCGTCTTGCGCGGGGTCGAAACCGGTTTCCAGCTCTCCGATCGGAATCGCCATGGGCTCCGGCATCCCGTCACCCCGCTCGCCCAGCAGCTCCTCGAAGTTGCGCGCCTCGATCGCGTCGAATGAAACGAGATTGACCCGCTCGTCGTCGCAACCCACTCCGCCGAACACGGTGTGGGAAGCGAGCAGATTGAAGTGCGGGTGGAGCTCCTCGCAAAGGACAGAGCCGGCCCCCCCGATGGAGCGCAGTTCACGCGCATCACGGGAGAGCAGATCCGCCAGCAGGTAGAGTTCTTCTTCCGTGATGCCCGGACGCAGGATCATGATGCGGATACCCCGCACGCGCAAAATCTCGCATAACGCCTCAACGAGCGCCGGCTCCTGATGAACCGGTCGGCCGTCCACGCGCAAACCGCCGGCGCGCACCGTGAAATCGAGGCCATCCTTGTGACCGAAGAGCATCTCGTTCGCGGCGGCCTTGAGCTGACGCATGTTCTCTTCGAGGCGGCGGTGGCCCTCGGCGTAGATGCGCATCACGCGCCCGAACGCCACTAACTGCCGCAGGAAACCACATACGGTATGCCCGTGGATCGGGGGTTCCCCGCGATAGCCCTCTGAGCGCGAGCCTTCCCTGGCTGTTGTCCTATCCATCATCCAATTACCCAAGCAAGTCCACCACTGCACCTCGCAGAGGCAAGTAGCGTCACAACTTCATCGGCAATCGCGGGAAAACCACTGAAGGACTAAGGCGTTCCCCGTGAGACAGCGTGCGGGATCCGTATGCGTTTGGCCTCAATGCGACCAATCGGGCTCAGTCGATCAGCGCCATTAGGTCCAGGAACTCGCCGCGAGCGGTCGCTCGCTGCACGCGCGGCTCGTGATCCCCTTCGAGCAGTGCCGCGCCGTGAAGCTGATTTCCGCTTCCGACTACGGGACCTCGCCCATGGCGGGCGGCGCCGATCGCCCGACCAATGACGGCGGGCCGAAAGTGCTGCAGCGCACTCGCCTCCGCCAATTCGAAGTGACGGTGCAGCACGCGCTCCGAATCGGCCACGCGCGCCACGTGCTGCAATCCGAACCGCTCGAATTCCGCACGCGCCTCGTCGTCGTCGCCCATGTGCACCAGCGCCATCCGCACCCCTTTGTGTTCCACTTCGGGACGCACCACCTCGATGCGCGCGAGCAGTTCGCGGCAAAACACGCCGCCCAGCGCCGGCAAGAACACGACCAGCACGCGACCGAGCTCCGCGAACGTCTGCAGACTCATGTCGTCCTGCGATCGCGCCTCCTCCAACGGCGACCGGTCACCGAAGGGATCGGGCGGAGTAAGCCCGCGCTGGAACATCGCTACTTCGGCGCAAGCTTCCGCGCGATCTCTTTCGGGCAGCGGGTGAGCGTCATCAGCGCAAAGCCGGTCCCGTAGTACTTGTGATAGTTGTACGTCGGGTAGTCCCAGTAGCTGCCGTCGGTCTGGCGCGCCTTGAGCGTGAACTCCACCACCTTGGGCCAGTAGAGCCGGCGCTGCGCGTCGTCGAGAAAATCGAGAACGACTGCCGCGTACTGCTGCCCATAGAGATAGAAGTAGCCGGACACGGCGTACCAGCTTTCGTGTGGGATCGGGCGGCGCAGCGCGGCCAGCGCGAAGCGGTTCTGCTCGACGTAGCGCTGCAGCGACTTGGCCATCTGCGGCGTCTTCATCCGCCCGCTGTCCCAGAGATGGAGCGCGAGGTTGCAGGTCTGGTTGCGCAGGCTCGATCCGCCGGGCCGGTTGATGAGCCCCTGCGGCCGGTACTTGTGATCGATCGAATAGACGTAGTTCCCGTCGGGCGTGCGCATGCGCCAGAGCAGGGCGACACCCTTCTTGATGATGTGCGCCGGCACGTCGAGCCCCTGCTCCTCGGCTCGTTTGAGCCCGACCAGCACGGTGGCCGACGTGAACGGCGTGCTCCACGTCGGCTTATAGGCGGGCACCTTGAAGTCGAGATAGCCCCAACCGCCGTCCGGGCTCTGGTAGATGTCGATCGCGCGGATGATCTCCCGCATCGTCGCGCGAATCTCGTCGGGCTTGGCGCCGGGCGCCTTGACGGCGAGCGCCCGCGAGAGCGCGCGTAAGCCGTAGCCGAGCGACCAGACGTTGTAGAACTGCTTGTTGAACGCGCGCTTGACGCGGACGTTCTTGACCATCCATGCGAGGCACTTCGCCTGCGCCGCCTTGGACGCTTCCGGCTGGTAGGCAGCACTCTGCAACCCCATCCAGCAGATCGCCGTGGTCGCCGCGCGAAACGCCTGGTGGCCGCCGGGAACCGCGCACCAGAGTTGGTAGGGGTTCTCGCTGGCGCTGCTGCCGAACGAGCCGTTCTTGTTCTGGTTCTTGACGAGGAAATCAACGCCGGTGCGGATCGCCTCTTCGACGGAGACCTTGCCGGCCGGCGGCATGACGCGCGCCAGATGCGGTGCGTCCTCGGCGCGTGCGAGAGCAGCAGGCAGAGCCACAAGCAGGGCGATGGTCAGCAGTACGCGCATCACTTCGACGGAAGGCGCACGGTTTCGTCCGCCTTGAGCCCTTCGCGAATCACGATGTCGCGCCCGTTGTTGGCGCCGATGACTACCTCACGCTCTTGGGTCTCGCCCTTGGCATCGATGACCGTCACGAACTTGCCGTGCACGGCGGCGCGCGGAATCAGCACCGCGTCGCGCACCTCGTTGAGCACGATTTCGACCGCGCCCCCCATGCCGGGTCGCACGCCGGGCGGCACGTCGGTGACGGCGATCGTCGCGTTGAATCCGCCCTTGGACAACGGCAGGTAGTCGAACTTCAACGAGCCACGGAGCTTCTGGTGCTTGGCCGCCGTCGGGCGCACCTGGCAGGCGAGGCCCGGCTTGACGCGCAGGATGTCCACTTCCTTGATGGTGCCCCCCACCTCGAGGCCGCCGGGCTTCATGAGTTCCGCGAAGACGACGCGGTTCTTGAGCTGGCCGCCCTTGCGCAATTCGGCGTGCTTGCCCTTCGCGCCGTGCAACAGCAGCCCGCGGAAGGGCGCACGCACGACAAGCTGTTCGCCGTCCACCTGCAGCTGCTTGAGCGACTCCTGCTGCTTGGTCAAGCTGCGCTGGCGCTGCGCGAGGTCGGAGGCGGCGCGCTCGGTGGCCGCCTCGGCCGTGCGCAGCGTCCGCTGCAAGCCAGTCTGCGCCGACTCGGCGGACGCAACCAGGTTCTCCTCACGCTCCGGGTCGTACCACTCCTTGGTGTACTTGCGGCGGCGCTCGCCGAGGTCATGATTCGCAAGCGAGCGCGCGTAGCTGCGGCGCTGGCGCTTGAGCACGATCTCCTCCGTGGCATCCACCAGTTCATCCTCGGAGTACATCTTCTCGAGCTGCGTGAGCTCGTCCTTCTGGTTGTCCATGCGGTGCTCGCGCCCCTGCTTGGAGAGCCTCTCGCTCTCTTCGGTGAAGCCCTTTTCAAGTTCGCGGAACCCCTTCAGTCGCTTGGCCGCACGTGCCGTGTCGCGCTTGGCGCGCCGCAAGCCTTCGAGCCGCTTCTCGGCGTCCATGGCCACCTTGTCCGCGAAGTGCCGCCCCTCCATCAGGGTGCGCTCGAGGCCGAGGGTCGCCTTCTCGAGTGCCTCGTCATACGGCTTGCGAACGATGCGCGCGATGATGTCGCCCTTGTTCACCCAGCTTCCGTGGGGCGCGATCATTTCCAGCTCGAACGGTCCGCGGAACTTCTCGCAGTCGAGTTTGATTTCCGCCGGCGCGGCGGGCCGGAATTTCCCTGTGAGCTTGATAACAACGCGCAGCGTTCCCGTGCGCGCCTGCGCGGTCGTGGGCGCCTCTTGGGCAAGCAGCACGGACGTAGCGAGCATTAAACCGAGAGCGGCTAGGAACTTCATGGCCGTCATCCTACCGTTTGGCCGAAACCTGCCCGCCCCGCGTGGGTTATCGTTTGATAGGAATGGATGAGAAACGACCCAACACCGGCCTGCTTGTACTGATCGTCGGCTTGGCCGGCCTCGGCGCGGGCTTCGCGCTGGGCCGCCTGACCGGCGAGGAGCCCGCTCGCGTCCGCACCGCGACGGTGACGGAATCGACCGAGCGGTTCGAAAGCGCCTACGAGAACGAGCCCGCGTATGACGAGCCGGAGGCGCGATCCGAGGCTCCCGTAGCGGCCGCGACCGGCGAGGCGATGCCTCCCGTAGAGCCGCGCGAGTTGATCGACGCGCTGCGGCGCGACGCGACCTCCGAGCGCTCGCAGAAGATGCTCATCGGCATGGTCGCCGACGCGGCGCGGTTGGGCAGCAAGATCCTGCCCGACATCAGGCAGATGCTGGCGGACGGTGACGACATCCAGTTCGCCTCCTACAAGCCTGGGCAGCCCGGCTACCCGTCGCTGCGGGTGGCGCTGCTCGATGCGGCCGCGTCCACGGGCGATCCGGAGGCGATCGCGCTCATCGCGCAGGTCGCCAAGGAGACGCAAAGTCCAATCGAGGTGATCTTCTCCGCGCACGTGCTCGACAAGCTGGATGCGCTCGATCCGGAGACGGCGCAGCGCACGCTCGACACCGCGCTGCAGAAGCTCGACAAGACGCAGCGCGCAGCGATCGGCTCGATCATGGGCAAGGTGATCCCCGCGGCGGCGGCCGCCGACCCGGTGTACGCCGAGGCGATCCTGCAGCGGGAGATCCGCAATCCGGAGCGCAAGAACGGTGAGCTACGCCGTATCGCTCCGATGCTCGACGGACTGCCGCTGGAGCGCGCGCAGGACATCGTGATGAGTTCGATGACGTCGGCCGACGTGACCAAGCAGGCGAAGTTCCAACTCGCCTCGCGCGCCGCGCGCCGCCCCGAGGTCGAAATGCTGCGCGAGTTGCGCTCGGCGATCGAGACCAACACGCTCGACCCGCGCCTCTCCCGCACCATCGCGCAGAGCTCCGTAAGCGGACGCGCCTACAGCAAGACCTACAAGAATGCGCGCAAGGCGATCAAGCAAGGCGACCTGGGAGAAGCGCGCGGGCAAGCACGTCAGTTCGAAGCACGTCTCAAGGAAGCGGCGCTGACCTTGCAGTCGGCGCGCAACGCCGGCGCCAAGGTGCCCGCCAAGTTCAACAAGCAGGCGAGCATCCACCGCGACAACCTCAATGCGCTTTACGCTCAAATCGCGCGACGAGACGCTCAACTAAAGAAGCAAGCGGAAGCAGCGAACAAGTCGGGGGGCTGATCGACATCGGCTTTGAGCTTTGGGCTCTGGGCTTTGGGATTCCGAGTTCGAGGCCCAAAGCCCAAAGCTCATAGCCCTAAGCCGACTCCGAGCTCAGCTCTCGGTTGTCGAGCCATTGCCCGCCGGTCCTCCTCCGAGCGCGGCAACAACAAGCATTCCGGCGGTGAAGACACCCATGATTCCGAGCGCCTTGGTGGCGTAGTCGGAGGCCGTTTCGCCCGACAGGATGTCGGCGGCCCAGAGCGAGCCCACGCCCACCATCAGGAATGTGGTGAGCAGGACCGCGAGTTTGAGAACAGTGATAAAGCGGCTCGCCATGACATCTCCCATAGTAGGGGGCCTTACCGGACAGATCGGTCGGCTATTCGCGCGGCGGCAGCTTGACGAGGATCTCGCGATGTTCGCGGTGTTTCAAAACGATACGGTGAACGAAGTGGCGGCGCCCCTTGGCCCCGATAATGAGCGTGTGGGGCCCCGGATCGAGTCCTCGCAGGCTCAAAACGCCGTCATCGAACCACCACACCTCGCCATCGAGATAGAGGGTGGGCTTCTCGAAATCATCCCGCGACAGCACGACGGTGAGGGTGCAATCCCCCAGCGTCACGACGTAGGGTCCGTCGCCGCGCAGCACCACTGTCCGATCGATCACGTCGTGGTCCTCGGGCTGAATGAACACGGTCGCGCTGTCGCGGAACCAGGGCATCCGCACACGGCCCCGCGGGCCCGTCTTTTCTTGCGGCCATCCGACGTTGTCGCGCCAGACGGGATCGAGCGACTCCTCCCAGACACCCACCTTGGCGCCGACCACCGGGGCGCCGTTGGCGTACTGCACCCGCAACTCGCGCGGCGCGGGCGCGATGTGGCGCTCGACGCGCGTCGCCGCGATCGGTTCGGCGGGCGCCTTGAACGGAAGGTCGTAGTAGAGGATGCGCACCTGCTCGTCGTCCGTCACCGTGACCGCGACTTCACCGGTCTGCCGCGTTATCAGCGTGCCCGCCTCCCGGTCGAGCTGTGTGTCGTCGGGCTCGATGGCCGCGTGCAGCCAGACCTGCGCTTCGCCCGGGTGCGGCACAGCCAAGATCTTGCGGTCCGGCAGGCGCACAAGCACTCGGCGAACGCCGTTCGCGGCGGCCGGAATCTCGAAGTGCCCGCGCACGCCGTCGCGCTCGACCGATAGCACCGCGGCAGTCGCGGGCGGCAGGTAGGGGGCGCCCGGCCAGTCGATCTCCCACTGATGCTCCCGGCGCCCCAGATAGACGCGCGCCCAACCCTCTTTGAGTTCCGGTTGCGCCCACTCGACCTGCAATTGCACCTGCCGCTGCGGCGTGATGGTGACGGTCTGCGTCCCCGGCACGGTGAACGCGTCCGACTCGCCCACCAGATCGGAGAACCGGTCGCCCAGCACCGCGCGGAAGCGACCGGGCGGCAGGCTCACCGCCACGCCCTGAACGCCCCTCCACCAGCGCGCGCCATCGGAGAGTCGCTCGAAGCCGACCGGGCGCTCGCTGTCGGGGGAGCCCCCCACCACCTCCACTGTCACCGGATGCAGCGCCGGTTGCGCAGCAGCACCGATGCGATGCACGAGCGGTCCGCCACGCCTGTATGCACCCTCGCGGAATTGGTGCCACGCCGAGTCGAAATAAACCGAGAGGTTGGCGCCAGCCGCGACGCTCGGCAACCGGAACGAGCCGTCTTCGGCAATCGGCGCGAGCGATCCGTAGGCATCGGCGCCAGCCGCCACACCTCCGGCCGCGGGACGCCCGTCCGCCAGGAGTATGCGCCCGGTCACCGATCCGCCCGGCCTCGCGTAGGTGACATACGGCGGCAAGTAGGCCTCCTGCTTGGGCGACGCGAGCGAACCTGCAAGGCCCGCATGGCGGTAGCTGTACACGCCGTCGTCGACGCCCACGAAAGTCGCGATGCCACGTGCGTCGGTGTCGGCGGTACGCAATACGGGAGAGTGCGGGCAGCCAATCTGGTAACCGACGCGGACCCCGGCAACCGGCTGTCCGTCGAGACCCACGATGCGACTGCGCACCGTGCGACCGCGCCTGAGTTCGAACGTGTGGTTCGAGCCCCAGAATTCGCTCGCCGGTGCGTAGCCGACCGCCTGCGCCACCCAGTGCCCGCCGTGCGATTCTTCCGGCATCCGTTTCCAGGCGAGGCCGTATTCGTCGGTGCGCAGTTCCGTTGCGATCGGCGCCCATCTGCCGTCGGGCGTGGGCACGGCCTCGTCGTGTTGCCGGACAAGCGCGCCGCGCAGCGGTTCTCCCGTCGCAACGTCCCGCACCAGAATCGCCGCGGCCTCTTTCCCCCCGGTGCCGGGCAAGTAGCCGGGATACTCGCGCACCCACTCCGCGGGCGCGCAGGCGGTCAGAAGCAGGAGCGACAGGTAGATCTTCATGTTCCGAGGATATGAACGATGACGAAGCGCTGATGGTTGCGCCGGCGGTGTTCACAAAGATAAAGACCCTGCCAGGTGCCGGTCGCCAGCTTGCCGTGGCGGACCGGAATCGTCTCGCTCGTCTTGGTCACCATCGAGCGCAGGTGGCTCGGCATGTCGTCGGGCCCCTCGCTGGTGTGCGTGTAGGCGGGGTCGTTTTCGGGCGCGATCTTGGCCAGCCACTGCTCCATGTCGTGGCGCGCGCTGGGGTCGGCGTTTTCCTGGATGCAGAGCGAGCAACTGGTGTGCTGCACGAAGATCGTGGCCAATCCCTCGGCGATGCCCGAGCGCGAAACGACCGCCTGCACGAGCCCGGTGATTTCCACGAACCCCGGACCCCTTGTATCGATGCGGAGCTGTTCCTGCCGCTGTTTCATTCCTTCTCCGCCAGATGCACGGAACGGTCGAAGAACATGCGCTTGTCCAGCTTGGCGTCGAGCGACTCGAGAATCGTGCGCAGGCTCGGCTTGGGCTTGCCGCGATAGAACTCCTCGCCGTCCACGCGCACGACGACGTCTCTGGTCACGTCGATCATTTCGGGGTTGAGCATCACGTAGAGTCCGTCGCGCTCGCCGGATGTTTCGATGTCGAATTCGTTGCCCTTGCGCTCGGCGTAGATCTCCTGTTTGTCGATCGGGTTCTCGCAGC
>CBDURV010000097.1:0-10171 GCA_965369495.1 uncultured bacterium | reverse complement strand
TTGACCGCGCAGCACTTGAACGTGCCGCGCAGCTGGTTCACGACGAGCGTGGCAAGCGCCTCGCCCTCGATGTCCTCGGCGATGATCACGAGCGGCTTGCCGGACTTGGCCACGCCCTCGAGCAGCGGGAGCATGTCACGGATGTTGCCGATCTTCTTCTCATAGACGAACACGTAGGGATTCTCGAGCACGCACTCCATCGCCTCGCGGTCCGTGGCGAAGTGCGGGCTGAGGTAGCCCTTGTCGAACTGCATGCCCTCGACCCATTCCACGTCGGTCGTGAGCGTCTTGCCCTCTTCGACCGTGATGACGCCGTCCTTGCCGACCCGCTCCATCGCCTCGGCGATCATGGAGCCGATCTCGGGATCGTTGTTGGCGGCAATGGTGCCGACCTGCTCGATCTCGGTCTTGCCGCTGATCTCGCGGCTCTGCTCGTGGAGGCTCTCGACGACGGTGCGAACCGCCTGCTCGATGCCGCGCTTGACGCTGACCGGGTTGGCACCCGCCGCGACACTGCGCAGACCCTCCTCGAAGATCGCCTCGGCCAGGACCGTCGCCGTGGTGGTGCCGTCGCCGGCCACGTCGGAAGTCTTCGAAGCGACCTCCTTCACCATCTGCGCGCCCATGTTCTCGTAGGGATCTTCGAGCTCGATCTCCTTGGCAACCGTGACGCCGTCCTTGGTGACGGTCGGGCTGCCGAATGACTTCGCGATGACCACGTTGCGACCGCGCGGGCCGAGCGTGACCTTGACGCCGCGGGCGAGCTTGCGCACGCCGGTGCGGATCTTCTCGCGCGCTTCCTGGTCGAAGAGGATTCTCTTGGCGGCCATACCTAGACCTCCACCACGCCGAGGATGTCATCCTCGCCGAGAATCATGTACTCGTTGCCACCGAGCTTGACCTCGGTGCCGGCGTAGGCGGAGAAGATCACGCGATCGCCCTCCTTGACCTGGAAAGTGCGGCGCTTGCCGTCCTTGCCCAGGGCGCCCTCGCCAAGCGCGAGCACTTCGCCCTCGCGGGGCTTTTCTTTCGCCGAGTCGGGCAGGATGATCCCGCCCTTGGTTTTTTCTTCCGCCTCGAGGCGACGCAGCAATACGTTCTGCCCAAGGGGCCGAATGTTCGGTCCAGCCATTCCGGTAATCTCCGTTGGTTCGTGTTCTTCGTGAATTAAACGGGGACCCGGAAGGAGCCCCGAAGCAGGTAGCGAATCACAAGCGGAGTGCCAATCCGCCCGCAGCGCGCGTAACCACCTGCCGCCAAAGGGGTTCCGGCCGTCCAGACGCCAAACCGGTACCGGGCGGAGGATGTCATATTGACCCGGGGGGTGGAGCGTCCCACGGCCGATCTGACAAAATGACAGCGCTGTGAAACTTTGCCCCGGCCCCCGTTTGGAAGGGCGGAACCGATTATGAGAAGCACCACCATCATCACCCTCAGCTTGTTCTTCGCCTCCTCTTGGGCCCTCCCCGCCATGGCGGACGAGGTCGAACTCACCGACGGGCGCATTCTCTCCGGACGCGTCGTTCGCAAGGGCAGCACCACCTACGTGCTCGACCGCGACACGCGCACCGACCTCACCGCCAAACAGATCGAGAAGATCACCCCCAAGAAGGGGTTCATGGACGAGTACGAAGAGCGACTCGCCAAGCTTCCGTTCGACGACGCCGAGGCGACCTACGAATTCGGCCTCTGGCTGGAGGACAACGAGTGGTCGACGCGCGCCATGCGCGCCTTCGAGCGTGTGATCGAAATCGACGAGGATCACAAGGGCGCGCGCCGCAAACTGGGCTACAAGCTCTACGAAAGCGAGTGGGTCTCCCCCGACGATCTGAAGCGCAAGCGGGGACTGGTGCAGTGGGACATCGACGGCAAGTGGTACACCAAGCACGACCTCGCCCAGCTCAAGGACACGATCGAGAAGAACGAGAAGTTCAAGCAGCGCGTCGCGGAACAGCGCAAGATCAACAAGCGCGTGCAGGGCATGCTCGGCGAGTTCGCCACCTTCGACCCGAAGCAGCGCCAGAAGGCGTACGAGAAGCTCTCCGCCTACGCCGAGGATCTCAAGTCGCCCCAGATGCGCCAGTTCGCCGACAACACCAAGGCGTACTACGACCAGCTCGTCCGTCACCTCTGCGCGCAGATGAAGTCGCGTACCGAGATCCACGCGACGATGACCAGGCTCAAGAAGCCGATCGAGACCTTCGAGACCAACCTCGGCGCGGCCGTCCAGGGCATCTTCCCGGCGCAGACTCCGGTTCGCATCCAGCTGCCGGAAATCTCCATGGCGGAGGTGCACACCACCGTCGATATTCCGGTCGGCTGCGGCTGAGTTTCTGGTTCAACCGCTGACGCGGTTGCTGAGTTTCTGGTTCAACCGCTGACGCGGTTGAGACGATGCCAACGAAACCACAGAGGGTCTTCTCGCTTGCGAGAGGGCCCTCCTTCAATTTGGGAACAACCGCGCGAGCGGCTTTGGGCCTTGGGCTTTGAGCTCTGGGCCTCCGACGCCGAAATGCTCAAAGCCCAAAGCTCAAAGCCGACTTCGGTAGTTACAATTCGCTCGATGTCAGTCCTTTCCGTAGTCGACCTGAAAAAATCGTACGTCTCTCCGGACGGGGAGACGACGCCGGTGATCGACATCGCGTCGTTCTCGATGGAGGTCGGCGAGCAGGTCGCGCTGGAAGGCGAAAGCGGCAGCGGCAAGACGACGTTCCTGCATCTCATCGCCGGCATCGTCAAGGCGGACGCGGGCGAAGTCGTCGTGGCGGGCAACGCGATCACCGCCATGCGCGAAGCGGAGCGCGACCGCGCGCGGGCGCTGAACGTCGGCTACGTATTCCAGACCTTCAACCTGCTGGACGGCTACAGCGCGCTCGAAAACGTGATGCTGGGCATGATGTTCGGGCCCGGCGCCGACCGCGCCAAGGCGGAGTCGCTGCTCGAACGGGTGGGCCTCAAGGAACGCATGCACTACCGGCCGCGGCAGCTTTCTGTCGGCCAGCAGCAGCGCGTGGCGGTCGCGCGCGCGCTCGCCAACGGGCCGCGCCTGGTGCTCGCCGATGAACCCACCGGCAACCTCGACCGCACGCGCGCGGGCGAAGCGCTCACGCTCATCCGCGACGTCTGCACCGAGCAGAACGCGGCACTGCTGCTGGTCAGCCACAACCCGGCGGTGCTCGACGCGTTCGACCGCTGCGAGCGTCTTTCGGAACTCAATCGCGTGGGAACCGGCTCGTGACCGGGCTCGTCCTGCTGGTGCGCCGCAGCCTCGCGCAGCACAAGCTCTCGACCGCGGTGACCGTGGTGGCGGCGGCGCTCGCCTGCGGCCTGGTCATGTCGGTCTTCGCGATCACCAACCAGACGCGCGAGGCGTTCACCAGCGCCGATGTCGGCTACGACGCCGTCCTGGGCGCGCGCGGCTCCGACCTGCAGCTGGTCCTCAACACCGTCTACCACCTCGAGACTTCGCCGGGCCAGATTCCCTGGTCGCTCTACCAGACGGTGCGCAAGGACCCGCGCGTGAGCCTCGCGATTCCCTACGGCGTCGGCGACAACTTCCAGGGCTTCCGGCTGGTCGGCACGAGCGAGGAGATCTTCACCCGCTTCGAGTACCGCAGCGGCCGCAAGTTCGCGTTCGCGCAGGGCGGCGCGTTCGACGGCCGCAAGCGCGAAGCGGTGCTGGGCAGCTTCGCCGCCGACCGCACCCGCCTCGAGGTGGGCGACACGTTCAGCCCCTATCACGGCCTGGACTACGACCCGAACGCGAAACACCCCGAGGTCTACGTCGTCAGCGGCATCCTCGAACCGACCAACTCCCCCAACGATCGCGTGATCTGGATTCCGCTCGAAGGCATCTGGCGCATGAAGGGCCACGTGCTGCGCGGCGCGGGCGAGGAGTATGTCGCGCAACCGCGCGTGCCGATTCCCGACAAGCACAAGCAGATCTCCGCGGTGATGCTCAAGCTGCGCAGCCCGATCGGCGGCATGCAGTTGAGCCAGAGCATCAATCGCGGCAATCTGGCCACCTTCGCATGGCCCCTCGACCGCACGATGCTGATGCTGTTCGACAAGCTCTTCTGGTTCGTGATCATCCTGCAGATGGTCGCCTACCTCGTCGTGGCGGTGGCGACCGGCGCGATCCTCGCGAGCATCTACAACACGATGAACGAGCGGCGGCGCGAGTTCGCGATTCTGCGCTCGCTGGGCGCGCGGCGCGGCACCGTCTTCAGCGCCATCGTGCTGGAGTCGGCGACCATCGCGGCACTCGGCGGCGCGCTCGGATTCGCCGTCTACGCGACCATCCTCGGCGCGGCATCCGTGGTCATCCGCAACAAGACCGGCGTGGTGCTCGACGTGACCGCCTCCGACCCGGTGCTCTGGGCCGCGCCGTTCGGAATGGTGCTATTGGGCGCGATTGCGGGCCTGCTCCCCGCCCGAAACGCCTATTCCACCGACGTTGCCTCGAATTTGTAGATTCTCGTTCAGCACAAGATACTGAGAACCGATTCTCAGTTAGGATGGTGAACATGCGCGGAACCGCACTGCTGCTCGGCCTCGCCCTCGTCGCCTGTGGTCACGACCACGACCACGGTTCGCACGACGGCCACAACCACTCGCCACAGTTCGGCGGACGGCTGGTCGAACTGGGCGATCACGAGTTCCAGGTCGAGTTGGTCCACTCCGCCGAAGAGGGAACGCTCGACGCGCACCTCTTCGATGGCCATGTCGAGGTGCCGGTTCCGACCACCCAGAAGCTGTTGCAGGTCAAGGTGGCGGTCGGCGACATGATGATCATCGTCGATCTCAAGCCCGTCGCGAACCCGTACACCACGGAAGAGGCGGGCAAGGCCTCGAACTTCTCGGGCCAGCACGACAAGCTCAAGGGGCTCGAAGAGTTCGAGGGCGCGCTGATCGAGTTGGCGCTCGCCGGCAAGACCTTCAAGAACGTCGCGTTCGTCTACCACGCCAGCAATCACGACCATGATCACGACCACGACCATGACCACTAGGGAGCGAATGATGCACGATCGCGAAAGCCAACATGGATTCATGAGCCCGCTGGCGCTCATGTTCGGACTGCTCGTCTGCATCGCGCTGGGATACGCGCTGATGCGCGGCTTCTCGGAGCACGACCGCGAGTCGCAGGCGCGACCCAACGCGCCCCGGGCATCCGGTGAGTTCCTCGATGCGCCGCTTGATGACGAGGCGCCCCCGCTCATCAACGTCCCGCCCACCGATATCGACGAAGAAGCACTTTTCAACGAGCCCTACGAGATGCCCGAAGCGCTAACGGAGGAGATCGAGCCCAAGGTCCAGCCGATCACCATCGACCAGCTCATGGGAGAGCATCTCGACATCTCGTTCGCCAAGCTCTCGGGCTACCGCTACATCTTCCCCGAGGTCGATGACCCCGCGAACGTGCCCGATCAGATCCCGGAATCGATCAAGAAGCTCAACCGCAAGAAGATCGCCGTGCGCGGCTTCATGCTGCCGGTGCGACAGAAGAAGGGCCGCGTCACCGAGTTTCTGCTGCTCAAGGACCAGAGCATGTGCTGCTTCGGCACGATGCCCGCGATGAACGAGTGGATTCACGTGCTCATCAAGCCGGGCGAGTCGTGCCGCATGGTCTGGGACATTCCCGTCACCGTGTTCGGCACGTTCGAGGTGGGCGAGGTCTTCGAAAACGGCGTGCTGATGACCATCTACCGCATGCAGTTCGAGAAGCTGATCGTTCCCGAAGCGCTTAAGTAGTTAGGAGCCTAGCCGAACAGCCGGCGCGTGAACTGAAGCAGGTGGGCCGCCTCGGTCGAGGCGAGTTCGCTGTCCGCGACGGTGTTGCGCACCTCGGCCAGGAAGCGCTGCTGCAATTCGGCGCGCCCCTCGACCAGCTGTTCGTGCACCTCGTCCACCGGTTCCTCGAGTCGCTGCGCGAGGCCCTCGGCATCCAGCGCGGGCTCCCCCTCGGGTCGATCGTAGAGGCGCAACAGCAGGGCGTAGGTGCGCGGCAGAGTCTGCTTCATTTCCTGCAGAGCGGCGAAGAGCAGGCTGCTCGCCCAGTCGCGGTCGAACTCCTCGTCGATGCGCGCTTCGGTGCCGCGCTCCTGTAGTTCCCGCTCCAGCGCGGCGCCGACGCAGGCGCGCAAACGCAACCCCTCCGCGCCCGACCCCTCGTACTCGATCTGCACCGACTCGAAAACCTCGTTGGCCACGCGCTCCGGCCCCCGGAACCCCTCCATTGAGCGCCGCAGCAGGGCGACGACGGCGGGGCGCACCCGGTCACACAGGTCTTCCCACGCCTGCGCGCGATCGGCGGCGGGCGCATCGGGGTCGAGAACGAGCTGCCATCCTTCTGACACAGTCGGGCGATTGTATAACCGGTGTCGATGCACTCGTTTGAGCAGGTGCGCCTCTACCTGATCGTGACGCCGTCCCTCTGCGACGACATGGCCCAAACGGTGGCCGGCGCCATCGAGGGCGGGGTCGATGCCGTCCAATTGCGCGACAAACGCTCCGACGACGCGCAATACGCCCGCCACGCGCGGGAACTCGTGAGCATCTGCGACGGGGCCGTGCCGCTGCTGCTCAACGACCGCTGGGATCTGGTGGAATCGACCGGCGCCAACGGCGTGCACCTCGGCCAGGACGACGCCTCCATCGAATCGGTGCGCCGGGCACTCGGGCCGGAGGTCGTGCTGGGCCTATCCACCCACAATCGCGCCGAAGTGCTGGCGGCGCGCGGTCGCGGCGCCGATTATGTGGGGCTGGGTCCGATGTTCGCGACCGGGACCAAGCGGCTCACCCGGGCGCCCGGCGGCGCTGCCCTGCTGGCGAGCGTTCTGGATGCGACATCGCTACCGATTTTTCCCATCGGCGGCATCGACATCGCCTCGCTACCGGAACTGGTCGCGGTGGGCGCACGGCGCTGCGCGGTTTCGTCTGCGATCTGTGCCGCCGGCGACCCCAAAGGCGCGGCAGCCACCCTGATCAGCGAACTCGGCCTGTTCAGCGGGCTGGGCGAAAAATAGAGCAGCGAGACGGGTCCCGGGGGATTGGGCTCCGGTGCAATCTTGGCGCCGAAACGCCGCGAAAGACCGTCCTGGTGGGATAGGGGGATAGGAAGGACAAATGGAGCACACCGGTCACCCGCCCGCTGCATATTTGATTTTGAAGTGAGCGACAAGCCGCACTCGGTTACCCGAATCTTGCTTGCCGATTCGCCTCTCCGAATTCCAGATGGGACTCCAGAAGCGCTATTCCCACAGCCACATTATACGGGCAGGCACCACGTTCCGCGTGCGCATTAGCCGCGGCGGACGTCTCGCCAGCGAACATTAAGATCCGATAAATCTACATTCGTCCGCAGTCGCACGAGACCGTGCAAAACAGGACCGCGCGGGTCCGCTACGAGTCCGTACGTTTGACCGCCATTTGACCGCGTATCTCCGCGCGCGGGTCATGCTTCATTCATGCGCACGTTCGTATCGACCTTCTTTCTCGCCCTGCTCTTCGTTGCACCGCTCATCGCACAGGATGGCGATGACCCGCTTCCCGACGATCCGATCATCGTTCCCACCGAGAAGCCGGAAGAAACGCCGGAGCTTCACAAAATCTACGTCCCGTATTCCAAGCTGGACGAGGTCTTCGGCACCGACAAGGAGCGCGTCATGGTGCCGTACAAGGAGTTCCTCGAACTCTGGAACCTCAAGTACGGCCCCAAGGCGAGCCCCGACAAGCCGCCGCTGCCCTTCACGGTCGAGTCGGCGCGCTACGACGGGCGCGTGCGGGACGGTCTCGCCGTTTTCGAGGCCACGCTCGCGATCGAGGTCTTCGAATCGACGTGGCAGCGCATTCCGCTCAATTTCACCGGCGTCGCATTCGACGAAGTGCTTGTTGACGACAAGCCCGGCGTGCTGGTGCCCACCAAGAAGGGCTACGAGTTGATTCTGCGCGGCAAGGGGCGGCACACCATCAAGACGCGCTTCGTCGCCGGCATCGCGCGCGCCAAGGAGTTCGCCACGGCCAGCTTCGGCCTGCCGTCGGTCCCCCTGCACCGGCTCAGCTTCCGCGTGCCCGGCCGCGACACGGACATGCGCATCGAACCCGCGCGCGCACACAGCACGTCCAACGACAAGGACGAAACGGTGCTGCTCGCCTTCCTCGGCCCGCAGGGCAAAGTCAAGATCACCTGGCGCTCGAAGCCGGAAGAGACCGACGTCGAGCCGTCGCTGGTCTTCGCCACCGACATGATCGACGTGCGCGTCGAGGAGCGCGTGGTGCGCGGCACGGCGCAGTTCGACCTTGAGGTTCTGCGCACCCCCGCCAAGATGTTCGAGTTCGCCATTCCCGCCGGCCTGCAGGTGCTCGAGGTGACCGGCGCCAACATCCGCACGTGGGGTTTCGCCGACGAGGCGCGCCGGCGCCTGCAGGTGTCGATGCACAAGGAGGTGCTCGGCCGCACGTCGCTCGTCGTCGGATTCGAGGGACCCGTGAGCGTCCCGGGCGATCTCATCGCACCCAACTTCCGCGTGGCGGGTGCTGCGCGCGAACGCGGTTGGCTGCGCATCACGGGCGCCGAGGGCGTCGGCGTGCGGCCGACGAGCGAGGAGAACGTCTTCCAGGTCGATCTCAATGCGCTGCCCAAGCCCATCAAGGGGGGCAAGAACGCCACCGGCTTCCGCTTCCCCGCGCTGCCGTTCGCACTGACGCTGCGCACCGAGCGCATCGAACCGCGCGTTACCGTGCTCACCCGCGCGCGCCTCGAGGTGGAGCGGCGTCAGGTGAAGCTGCACACCGACTTCGCCTTCCACGTCGAACGCGCCGGCATCTTCACGCTCGCCTTCGACGTGCCGGACGACATCGTGCTGACCGACATCGGCACGCCGGCGCTGGTCGAGAACTGGCGCGAGTCGCGTGAGGAGGGCAAGGGCCGCGTGCTCACGATCGAACTGCGCGGTCGGCGTATCGGCCGCTTCGTGCTGCCCATCAAGGCGGTTCGCACGCTCGACCTGGCGCAGGGCAAGCTGGCGGCGCCGCTCATCAAGGTGCGCGGCGTGGACCGCGAGGAGGGCACGCTGGCCGTCTTCATGGATCCCGGCATCGAGGCGAGCGCCGAGACCAAAGGCGTCGTGCCGGTCGAAATCGGCAAGCTGCGCAAGGAAGACCAGTTCCGATCGGCACTGCCACTGCGCTTCGGCTGGCGCTGGCGCGGACCCGGCGCGGAATCGATCTTCAAGCTCGAAGCGCGCAAGCCGAAGGTGACCGTGCAGGTGCTCACCGCCCTGCAGGCGGAGGAGAACAAGGTGCGCTACGCGGCCGAACTCGCCTACACCGTCGAGTACACGGGCGTCGAGACGCTGCGCTTCCGCGTGCCCAAGCGCATCAGCGAAAACCTCAAGCTGGAGGAGAGCTACGAAGTCAAGAAGACCGACGACAAGGTGGAGGGCGGCGCCGAGCCGACCGTCACCTACACCATCACGCTCGCCGGGCCGGTCCTCGGCGCGATCAAGCTCAAGCTGCGCTACGACGAGAAGTTCGGCGCGGCGCTCAAGGTCAACGAGAAGCGCACGGTGCCGATTCCCGCGATCGTGCCGCTCGACGTCCACACCACGACCAGCTTCGTGGCCATCCGCAAGGCGCCGGTGCTCAAGATCGAAGCGCCCACCGAGGCGTACGAACAGATCGACGCGAGCGAACTGCCGCCGTCGCTGCGTACCGACGACGTGTTCTTGGCGCTGCGCCGCTTCGACGTGCCCACCAAGTTCCCGCTGGAGCTGGAAAAGCACGCGTACCAGCCGGTGGCCGACCTCGTCGTGCGCCACGTGCACCTCAAGACGGTGCTGGGCGACGAGGGCGATGCGACCAGCACCGCCTACTTCGAAATCCTCAACAACGACCGCCAGTTCCTGCCCGTGCGCCTGCCCAAGGGAGCACGCGTGCTCGATCTGCGCGTGGCCGGCAAGCCCAAGAAACCGCGCATCGGCGACGACGGCGTGATCCTCGTGGAACTCAAGACGGGTATGCGCAAGGACGCCACCTTCCGCGTCGCGCTCGTCTACACGCTTGCGGTTTCGCGCAGCGCGGGTACCGCTCTGCGGGGCCCGGTGCTGCCGGTGTACGAAGGTCAGGGCGCGCCCTGTCAGGCGCTGCTGAGGTGGCGCGTGGTCTTTCCCGG
>CBDURV010000096.1:0-10184 GCA_965369495.1 uncultured bacterium | reverse complement strand
CTGCGGCAGCCGGTCGCGGGCTACTTGCGCTCCTTCGCTTCGAGCCACGCGGCCTTGTTGCGCTTCCAGACCTTGCGTGCGCCGCCGTTCTTGTACTTGAGGCCCGCTTCGCTGAGCAGCTTCATGCCGCTGATGAGCAGCTTGTCCGCCGCCTGCTGGTTGCCGGCGGCGAGCGCCTGCTCGCTCATGTCGATGAAGCAGTTGCCCGCGTTGAGCAGCGCCGCGCCGCAGTAGCCCGACTCCTGCGGGTAGAGGGCGGGAACGCGCAGATAGGGGAAGCGCGCCTCCTCGATCCGCTTTTGCGAATAGAGCGCGTCGCCGAGGGTGACATTCAGGAATGCCATGGTCGTCGCATCCACGCCCTTCAGGTCGAGCGCGTCCTTGAGCAGCTTTTCCGCCTTCGGGTAGGCGGCCTCGTCCTGCGCGTAGGTAATCGCCTGCGCCTGCAGTCCCATCGCGAGCGCGCGGCTGGTGGCGTCTTCCTTCTTCTTGCTCGCCTCCTTGGCGATGCCGCCGGCCATCTTGCGGGCCTCGGCGTACTTGCGCTCCGCGATGAGCACCTTCACCAGGCCGCAGCGCGCCTTGTACTTCCACTCTTCGGTGATGTCCGGCAGGTTGGAAATGCGCTCGTAGGTGGCGCGGGCGCTCTTGAACTTCTGGCCGCCGGTTTGGATCTCCGCCAGCAGGCGCAGCGCCATCGGCGTGTAGACCGACTTGCCGCCGTCCCACGCCGCGAACACCTTGCTCGCCGACTTGGTGCGGCCGAACATGAGGTGGCTGAAGCCGAGGTAGAACTTCGCCTCCATGCGGTCCACCGTGCGCGCCTCTTCGTTCTTGGCGCACGTACCGAAGTTGCGCAGCGCGGCGGCGAGGTTGCCGGTGGCGAGGTCGCCGTGGCCCTGGTCGAGGTTGGCGTCGCGCTGCAGGGGCGCGAAGCCCATATCGACGACCTGCGACTTGGGGTAGGTCTGCGTCTTCTTCGTGCTGGCCTTCTTCTGCCAGACGACCGAGTCGTAGTTGTCCTCGACGATTACGCCCGTGCTCTGGTTGAGGAACAGGCGCCAGTTCCTGGCGGAGACCTCGGTATCTCCCACCTTGTCCGGGAGGCCATGGACCTTGACGTTTTTGCGGCCGGACTTGACGACCAGTACGTCGGCGGGGGAAACCCCAGCCATGAGTCCGATAAGCACGACGATTCCAAGAATGCGCGACATCTGATTTTCTCCAAGTCCGGTCATGGCCGGTGCAGGCAGGAAGTCCCTCATCCTACCCCTTTCGCCAACCGAAGAGCCACATCCCCGTGAGGGCGGCGACGGTGCTGCCGGCCACGTCGGCGGCGAGGTCGGCGAGGCTGCCGTCGCGATCGGGGTTGAGCGACTGTCCCCATTCGTCGAGGCCGCCGATCAGCAGCGCCGCCCCGATCCCCCAGAGCACCGCTGTGCGCATATTGGCGGGCCGAGCAGCCCATACCACGAGCAGCCCCAGGATCCCGTAGGCGCCCGCGTGGGCGATTTTGTCGCCAAACGCGAACGATCCCGTATCGGGCAGGCTGTCGGGGGGGCGGCTTCCCAGCCAGAGCAAAACGGCCGCCCATGAGACGGTCGCGGCCCAGCGGAGCTTTGCGGCGCTCAAGCTAGCGCCCCGGCGGCGCCGAAAAGGTAGGCGCCTGGTCGCCAAGTAAGGAGGGCGAGTAGGAACGAACTAACGTGCTCCACGTCCCATTCTCCTTACCTTGATCATCTGGGCGACGACCGAGACGGCAATCTCCCCAGCGGAGAGAGCCCCGAGGTCCAACCCAATGGGGGCGTGGAGCCTTACGGACGCTTCATGATCCGCGTCGAGGGCTTCCTTGATCGTGGCCGCCTTCTTCCGGGAGGCGAGCATGCCGACATATTTGGCCGGCGACGAGAGCGCGGCGCGGCAGCAGTCGCGGTCGAGTCCATGACCGCGGGTCATGATCACCACGTAGTCCTCGCTCGTGGGTTCGAGTTGCGCGAAGCCCTCGACGAGCGGCGCGCAGACGACTTCGTCGGCCTCGGCCCGCGCCGCCTGCTCCTCGCGGTCCTCCACGATCGCCACGGCAAACTCCGCCGTGCGCGCGATTGCGGCGACCGCACGGCCGACGTGCCCCGCGCCCAGGATGACGCAACGCGGTCGCGAGAGCGGCTCGATGAAGAGATCGTCCTCGAGGCGCGCGTCGTCGGTGCGCAGGTGTTTCGCGGCCGCGTCGCCGCGCAGCAACGCGCGCTGGATGTCGTCGCCGATGCGGGCGAGCAGCGCACCGCGGCGTCCGCTGCGTACGAGGTCGGCGGCTTCCTGCGCCCAGTCGGCGGCCCCCTCGACACGCTCCACGAGGATGTGGACGGTTCCGCCGCAGATCAGGCCGCCCTCGTCGGCGAGGTCGTCGTCGAGCGTGAACTGCAGGATCTCGTGCGGCGCGCCGCCGAGCGCCTTCGCGGCGCAGTCGAGCACCTCCGCCTCGACGCGCCCGCCGCCGACGGTGCCGCTGATCCGCCCCTGCGGGCCGACGATCATCTTCATCGCCTGCTGGGCGGGGCTGCTGCCCTCGGTGTGAATCACGGTCGCGAGCGCAATCGACTCGCCCGCCTTCGCCCTGCTGGCGATCTCTTCGAAGATGGTCATGACGGTTCCCTATTCCAGTTCGCCCACGAAGATCTTGCCGTCGCCGATGCGACCGGTGCGCGCGGCGTCGCGGACTTTTTCGATCGCCTCCTCGACGCGATCGGCGGGCACCGAGCACTCCAACCGCAGCTTGGGCAGGAAGGTGACGGGTTGCCCCTCGTCGCGATAGTGGTCGAGGTGCCCTTTTTGCCGGCCGTAGCCCCGCGCCTCGCCATAGGTGATCGCCTCCGCGCCACACGCCAAGAGCGCGCGCACGGTGGCCCCCACCTTGAAGGGTTTGATGACGACAAGCAGGCGTCGGCTTCCGATCGGATCCACGGCGCCCGAGAGGTTACTCTTTCGTTGATGCGTCCGCGCCTCCTCGCCTCCGCAGGGGTATCCCGTCGATGACGAAGAAGCGCCGCCCGCTCCGCTGGAAGCTCGGCCTGACCATCGTCTTGGGCCTCGCCGTGATTGCCACGTGGCTGATCGGGGGCCATCGCATCCTCGAACCGAGCCTGCGCGCCGAGTTGGCGGAATCGATCGGCATCGAGCCGCGCATCGGCTTCGTGCTGCTCGGGCCCGATCTGAATATCTACGCCTACGACGTGCGATTCGATGCGCCCGGGCTGCGGGCGCGGGTCCCGTGGATGAAATTCGAGATTCCTGTGCAGAAGCTGTGGGGCTCCGGCTCGACGCGCGCGGTGCACTTCCGCGATCTGCATGCGGTCGTCCGGGAGGAGACCGACCTGAGCTTCATCGGCAGCCCGAACCCCGACGACCGCCCCGCCGAGCAGGAGCAAGACTCGGACGGGGGACTGCGGGAGCTCGTCGGGGAGCGCGTGCAGATATTCCTGGAGCAGATCGAGGGGAACAAGCTGGTGCCGCTGCTGGTCACCGACCGGTTCGAGGCGCGCCGTCTTAAGCGGCGCAGCATCGCGGTGGAGATTGGCCCGGGCGAGTCGGGCTGGGTGCCGTTCCGCGGCGCCACGATGCGCGTCGTGCCGACACCCGGCCACCTGATCGTGTCCGACTTCAAGCTGCGCGCCTTCGGCGGCCTAGTGGGTGGCCTGCTCGACCTGCACCTCGAACACGCGGGGCGCTACAACGGGGAGGTCGAGTGGCACCTGTTCGATATTCGGGAGATCTGCCGCACCTACGCCGTGCCCTACGCCGAGAAACGACGCGGAAAATGCGCGGGCCGCATTCGTTTCCACGCGTGGGGCCCGCTGCTCAAGCAGTGGCGCGGGAGCGGCGAGATTCGCATGCATGACGCCCACTTCTGGTCGCCGATCACCTTCAAGGTGTTCGGGGTGCTGGGTATGCCGGCGCGGCAGGAGTCGTGGCTGCACTCGGGCGAACTCGGATTCACGGTGGAAAACGGGCTCGTCTATCTGGAACGCGGCACGCTGCGCGGCGGCGAGTACGTGCTCGACCTGCAGGGGATCGCGGACCTCGACGGCGCCTGCGACATGGAGCTGAGCTATCGCGGTACGACCATCGCGATTCGGGGTACCTTCGACAGCCCCGTGGTGAAGATCCTGCCGCTCGATGCAATCACACTTCCGTTCGACCGGTTGTTCCGAACGCGCCTGCGCGAGCGGGGCCAGCGATGAGGCATATACTTTTGTTGGCCGGGCCCGTGTTCGCCGGACTTCTCGCCGCCTGCACCGGCTACCGCGACGAGCACGACTCCGAGGAGCTGCGGCGCGACATCGATGACCGCACCCTGGAGAGTCGCGTGCGCCTCGCGCTCGCGTCCGATCCGGAAACCGGAGAGGAGCGCATTCAGGTCTCCTGCCGCGATGGAGTCGTCTACCTGCGCGGCACGCTGATTCGGGAGGGGGCGGGGAACCGCGCCGAGACGGTGGCGAAGGGGGTCGAGGGGGTGCGCAAGGTCATCGCCACGCTCAGTCAGAGCCCATCCGCCAGCGAGTGACGTCCACGATCTTCCAGCGGTCGTCCCGGAACCCGAACCAGATCGACAGGATCACCTGCTGGTCGCTGCCGCGGATCGTGCCGCGCAGCGAGACGATGGGAATCAGGATCTCTTCGCCCCGGATCACCGGCTCGAAGTTGCCATGGCGCAACTCGGACAGGCGCGCCGCGGGGACGAGTACCTGGCGCAGGCGGCGCTCGAGGCTTTCGCGCGCGAACCAGCCCGAGCCGCGGTAGTCGTCGGCGAGGGCGTCGAGGATTTCGGCAACGGCCTCCTCGCCGCCGCGCTCGGCGACCTCGATCAGGCGCTCCATCTCCTCCTCCACCCGCTCGCGGTCGCTGGTGAAGATCAGGTTGATGGCGACGATCGCCACGATGACGATGCCGGTAATCGCGAGCCCGGTGCGCAGCACTAGCCTGCACTATTCACGAGACCCGCGGTTCTGGCCGGTCCGCAGCGCCGATCTCTGCGTCTCTCGTCGTCGTAGTGGAACATTGAACACGACTTCCTTCTCGCCCCTTGATCTCGACGCTGCGTCCTCGCCCAGAACGAGATGCTCGAACTGCGAAACCAGCCGCTTCCGCCGACTATCGATGAATCACGGCGCGTTCGTGTCCGATGCGCACGGGGCTCATGAACACTGCAGGCTAGGGCAGTATACTTCGCGCGTTGTCCTACACCGTTTCGCAGCGTGTCGCCGCCACCGCCCTCGGCGGCGCGGCGCGCATTATCTTCGGGCTGACCCTGCGCCATGGGCGCCAGGCGTGCCGCTATCACTTTTCGGGACCCCTCGACGATGCGTTGCGGCGCGGCGAGCAGGTGATCGTTGCCGGCTGGCATCAGGACGTCCTGCCGCTCTTCCACTATCTCGCCAACTACTCCCACCTCGAGCGAACGCAGAAGTTCCGCATGATGTCGAGCCGTTCGTTCGACGGCGAGGTGACCGAGCGAATGATGCGGCCGTGGGGCTTTCGGTTCGTCCGCGGCTCGTACGGGAAGATCGGGGCGGGCGCCGCGTTGCGCGGCTACCTGCGCGCGATCAAGGGCGGCGACTCCGTGGTGATCATCGCCGACGGCCCCCAGCCCCCCCCGTATGTCTTCCGTCCCGGCGCCGTATTCTTGTCGCGCGCATCCGGCCTGCCGCTCTATGTCTGTCGCGCCTGGGCCCGCCCGCAGCGGATCGTGCCGAGCACATGGTTTCGCCTCACGGTGCCCGGCCCACAGCACCACTGCGGCATCTGGTCCGCCGGTCCGATCGACGTGAGCGGCGATGGAGAGCAGGCGCGCCTCACCGCCGAGCGGGAGATGGCGCGTCTCGGCGAAGAGGTGGACGCGGCCCTCTACCTGCGGCGCTCCATCGGCGGCGGCGTCCTTTTGGGCGACCGTCCGCCGCTTGAATCGTCCTAACGGATACAATCCCGCCACGATGACTCCCGCAACCATGCAGATGGGCTTCTATGACCGGACTCGCAGCGGGCGCCTCATCCTGACGGGGCGTGACAGCCGCGACCTGCTGCATCGGCTGGCCACGAACTCGATTCTCGGACTCTCCCCCGGGCAGGGCGTGCAGTGCTGCTTCTGCACCAACAAGGGGCGCCTGATCGACAACGCCGTGGTGCTCGACCGCGGCGATGACCTGCTCATCCTGACCGGCAACCCGGAGCGGCTCTCGGGCCACATCCAGCAATACACGATCACCGAGGACGTGACCGTTCGGAACTACATGGCGGTCGAACTGGTCGTCTGTGGCCCGCGCGCGAAGAGCGTGCTGGGCGTGGAACTCGAACCGTTCTGCTTTACCGAAGTCCCGCTCGGAGGCGTCAAGGTGCTGGTCGCGCGCATTCAGCCGTTGGCCGGCGACGCCTATTCGCTGTTGGCGCCCGACGCGGTTGCGCTGCGCCGCATGCTGGCGACCGAGGGCGAAATGCTGGGCCCCGAATCGATCCGGACGCTGCGCATCCGCAATCGCATTCCCACGCACCCGAACGAGATCAACGAGAACTACAACCCGTGGGAAGCGGGCCTCGACGATTCCATCTCCCTGCAGAAGGGGTGCTACGTGGGCCAGGAGATCGTGGCGCGCCTCAACACGTATGACAAGGTCAAGCGCCGCCTCGTCGCGTTGCGCCTGTCCGCGGCGTGCGCGGAGGGGCAGATCCTCGAGCACGACGGCGAGCCGGCGGGCCAACTCACGACGGTCGAAGGGGATCTGGCGCTGGGCTACGTGAAGTCGGAGCTCGCGGTGCCCGGAACCACGATCGGCCCTGCTGAAGTCGTCGCTACGCCTTTCTGACGTTTCGAATCTTCGACGTTTTTCCGCGCGCCGCCTTGCGAGTTGCGCGGATAGCCCTTGGCCCGATGCGCGGTGTGCAGCACACTCGGGGGATGCGCATTTCCCTGATCGCCCTGCTCTTGCTTGCCTCTTCGGCCCTCGCGGCGGATCGCGCCGGCCCGCACCTCAAGCGCGGCCAGGTCGCCTTCGATCAGGCGCAGTCGATTATCAAGAAGGCGAACAGCGTCACGCGTCCAGCCGAGCGGCACAGGCTGCTGGGCATTGCGGCGCGCTACAACACCGAGGCTCTCCGGTCGGCGCGCCGCGCGACGCAGTTCGCGGATGCTCGCACCCGCGCGTTCACCGCGCGCGCCAGGCAGCAGCTTGCGTCGATCGAGGCGGGCCGCAGGAAGTTCCGCGCCTCGACGGACATCGTCGTCCAGCGCGTGATCCCCTATCGCCCCAACACCGCAATCAAACGCCAGGCAGCGATCCTCAAGCGCAACCAGGTCGCCCGCGTGCGCGCACTCTCCACGCGAGCCAACATCACGCGCGCATCCGAGCGTGAGCGACTCAATGAGTGGCGTCGTGCGAGGATGATCAAGCGCCTCGCCAATCAGGATCGATAGCGCACTGGGCGTCCATTGCGGTCGCTCGCTGCGCTTCGCGCGTTGTGGGTGATGGGTATTGAGTTGTGCGTCGCAACCAAGCCGCCCGCCGGCGACTGGAAGCCACGGGGCCCCGGGAGTTCTGCGGCGGCGCCGCAATTGACCGAGCCCCAATAACGACCGCTACGCGTGCGGGCGGTCTGGTTGCGACGCAGAGCCCATTACCCATAGCCCAAAACCGATCCGGAGATCTCGCCCCGCTCGACCCTGGACGCGCTAGTACTCCTTCGTTACCCAATACGAATAAGAGGGATACGGCCCCCGGAATTCGCCGGGTCGCCACTTCCAACGCTTGTAGCCCCAGATCCACGCCTCGGGCATTTCCTCGATCTGCTGCTGCAACAGGTCGTTCATCCGCTGCAGCGCGCCGCGCACCTCGGTTTCGCGGTCGCCATCGTAGTCGAGTGGAATGCGCGTCACATCGAGGCGATAGCGAAGGCCCTTGTTTTCCGGCTTGGCAACCATGAAGAAGAGCGGCGCGCGCTTGCGGTGGGCGAAAAACGGCAGCGCGCCCGACGTCATCACCGGCAAGCCGAAAAAGTCCGCGAAGACGCCGCCCTCGTTCGGCCGCACGGCCATGTCGATCACGGAGCAGACGATTTCGCCGCGGCGCAATGCGCCCACGCACGCCATCGCCGCCTGTTCGCGGTGCACGATCTTGTTGCCGGTCGATTCGCGCTGCGCGCGCATGTGCCGATCCACATGGGGATTGTTGATCTCGCGCGCGATGACGGTCGCGTTCGGCAGACCCATCGCACCAGCCGCGACGTTCAACATCTCCCACGATCCGAAGTGCGCGGTGGCCAGCACGATGCCGCGGCCCTCGTCGCGCAACTTTGCCAGCAGCGCTTCGTCCTCCGGCGCGACGTGGAAGTACTTCCGCGCCCGTGCCGGGGTGAGCCGCGGCGCCCAGAGCGCGTCGAGAAGCGCTACCGACTGCAGGCGCGCACCCTCGCGCAAGACGTGGCGCGCGTCCGCTTCGGGAAGAAAGCGCCGCAGGTTCTCCTGCCCGGCGACTCGCACGCGCTTGTCGAACAGGTAGTAGATGTATCCCATGCGTCGCGCGAGGAAGACCATCACGGGCCGCGGAAGATGGGGCACGACGGCGGCCATCATGCGGTAGAGAACGTATTCGAGGCGCTTGCGCACGGCACACAGCATACGGGGGCCTCCATGAGAGAATCCACGCATGCGCACGCTGCTCCCCGCCCTGCTGATGTTCGCCGTGTTGGCGGGCTGTGAACAGGAGGACGCAGAAGCGCCGGAGGGTGCACCGCCGGAGGTGATCGCCCGCTGCGGGGAATTGGCCAGCGCGATCGAGGCGATGCTGGGGCCCAAATTCGAGAAGCCCGTGCCCGTGCGCCTGGTGGACAAGACGTTCATCGACGGATTCGCGCGGGAAACCGTGGCGCGCACGGTTCCCAAGGAGACCGAGCGGCGGATCGAACGGCTCGCCGTGCGTCTCAAGCAGATTCCGGCCGATTGCAGCATGCTGGAAACGCAGATTCGACTGCTGCAGCTATTCGCGGCGGGGTTCTATGACCCGCACCGCCACTGCTACTACGTGATCAAGGGCAAGGCCGAACCGGGAACGGCGGGTTTCGATGTGACCGCCGCCCACGAACTCGTCCACGCCTACCGCGCCGTCGGCGGCGACTTCTGGAAGCGTATCGAACGGGAGCAGCTTATCGACGAGGACTACGCGATCGCGATTTCCTGCCTGGCCGAAGGCGACGCCGAAATCATCGGCCAGACGATCGGCGACAACCGCCCGGTGGCGGAAGCGCTCGCGGACGCCGTGGACGTAGCGCTGCATGCGCCCGCCCTAGTGCCCACGGCGCTGGCGATGCCGCAGATGCGTGACGTGCCGCTCGTGCTGCGCGAGACACTCGTCACGCGCTATTACATCGGGCAGGGTTTCGCCGCGCAGGTCTACCGATCCGGCGGCTTCAAGGCGCTCGCCAAGGCGTTCGCCGACCTGCCGCGCTCGACGGAGCAGATCCTGCATCCGGAGAAGTACATCGGGCCGGAGTTCGATGAGCCCACGCTGCTGCAGGGCGGCGACCCGACGAAAGCGCTGGGGGAAGGGTGGGAGCGCCTGCTGACCAACACGATGGGCGAGTTCTCCCTGCGCGTGCACCTCACCGAGCGCCTCGGCCGCAAGCACGCCACGCGCGTTGCCGAGGGTTGGGACGGCATGCGCTACTACTTCTGCGAGAAGACGGCGCACGCCGGCGCGAAGGAGCGCCCGCCGCTCTTCGTCGGGCTCGTGTCCGTCTGGGACAGCGAGCAGGACGCCGCCGAGTTCGCCGATGCGTGGGCGCAGTGGGCGAGCCTGCGTGACGATCCGAAGGCGCCCCGCGAGGTCGCCACGAAGGGCGCCGACCGGCGCGTCGCGACGGCGGACGGAGCCGTCGTCGTGCGGCTTGTCGGCGCGCGCGTCGCGGTCGCCGACGGTGTGCCGACGGGCCGCGAAGAGCACGTTCTGACCGCTCTGTTGGCCGCCCGCGCCAAGTAACGTTTCCAGCCGGCCCGCCTGCTAGCCCGCATAAATCATGAGGCGCGGGCGCATCGGGAGCAGTTCTTCCGGTAGTGAACACCAGGACGCGGCACGGCGCGCTTTTCGAACTACAGCGTGCCCTTCTGGGCGAGGACAGATCGTCGAGATCAAAGAGAGAGCCCG
>CBDURV010000095.1:0-10274 GCA_965369495.1 uncultured bacterium | reverse complement strand
AGCGTGGGGTTGGTCGTGCCGCAGGCGCACCACGCCGTCCGCCATGCGTCGCACCTGAAGCGCCCGTGGACGCCATGCCGGTAGCGGGTGGTTGCCGGCACGAGCCTCGGAAGGCCGCCGCGCGTGAAGCGGCACGATGCTCAGGATCCCGTGACTCAGGGGCGACGCGGCGAGCAGCGAGTGCAGCCTTCGCACGACATCGTCGCCACTCCCGGACACCTTCTCGGACGGCGGGTTCGCCGTGCCGGAAGAGGCGGGCGCGATGGGCAGCCGCGAACGGTTGTCGGGGGCGGCGTGCACAACGACCGCGACCGTCATGAACGCTACCCAGAGACACGCCGTCCGGGAAAACTGCACCACCCGATGGTAACGCAGGCCGGCCGGCGGATGCCGCCTACTTCTCTTCGGGAGCCGCCGCCTCGCGCGCCGAGGTGGGCACAAGACTCGTAAGTTTGGCGATTGCCGCGTCGCTGGGCGATGCGACGTCGTAGCCGCAAGCGTCGGCCGCGTCGCCCAGGATGCCCTGCAGCGATAAGAACGCCCCGGTTCGGACCGCGCGATCCTCGTCGCTGCATAGCGTGACCAATTGCGCCACATGGGCCGAAGTGCCTTGCGCACGCGCCGCCTCCGCCGCGGCCGCCCGCACGGTGGCATGGCGCTCCTGGCAGAGTCGTTCCCACGTGCGATCAGCCGGATAGCTGGCGGCGAACAAAGGCGCCAGCTGAATCAACTCGACGCGCGTGCCCTTGCCCGCGAGGCGGCGTGCCGCACGGAGCGACTGGCGCCATCCGGCGGCGTGCAGCATCAACGTGGCCGTCACGGGATCCGCCCTGCTCTTCCACCACTCCCAGATCACCTTGTCGAACTCCGAAAGCAGTCGGCCGCACTCCGCGTCGAGAATCAGCATGCGTAGCGCTTCCACATCGGCCGCCTTGAGCGCGGCGAGCGGATCGCGGAGGCTGACATCGGGAATCGCGACGTCGCCGGGGAGAGGCGTCTCGCCGCGCTGCATCCGTGCGCGATTCTCAACGTAGAGACGCTCCGCACCGGTGAGACTGGCGCTGAGCCGTGTGAGCACGTCTGCGCCCGGGTTCGCGCCATCACGCGCGCTAAGGATGTCGTAGTAGTGCTGCCGCTCGCCTTCCAGCGAGTTCGCCAGGGCTGTCAGCGCGACGCCGCGATCGCGCACCAGGGTGAGGCGTGCGGCGTGCGCCCAGTTTTCGGCGGCGACCAGGGCCGCGTAGCGTTGCTCCTCTTCGGCGGCGTGCGCGCGCAGGTCGAGCGGCGTTTCGTCCGCTAGTTCTGCGAGTGCATCCACCGACGGCGCGTCCTCGGCCATCAGACGGCGCAGCGTCGCTGCCCGCACAAATGCCTCGCCAAGCGAGGAGTCATCCTTGCCCATCCACGGAGCGGCGGAACCACTCGAACAACGGACGAGGTTTTCGCGCCGGACCAGCGAACCGTCCTCCGCGAGGGCGGGCCGTTGGCCGTCCTGGAGCGCTTCGGCCTGCTTGCCTGCGAACGTATCGCCGTCGCAGACATAACTCGCCAACAGATGCACGGAATCGCGAATCCGCGCCGCCTGCAGGTCGGCCGACTGTGCGGCCGCGCGTATGGCGAGTTGTTGCGCATCCACGGTGGGCGCCTTCGACCCGGCCAGCAGCAGGACGCCGTCCGCGAAATCCCACAGCGACACGAACGCGAAGTTCGCGTTGGCGGCGGCCACCACGCGCTGCAGCGACTTCGCGTCCCACGCATGCGTGGGCAGACGTTGGCACAAGATGCCACCGTTCTTCAGCGCGGCGCTGGCCAGGGCGTAGAAGCTATCCGTGTAGCGCGCCGTTCCGGTTCGGCCCATCGGGGCGCGGGGCTGGAACATGATTACGTCGTAGGTTTCCGCGTTGGCACGCAGGAAGGGGCGCAACATCGAGGCGGTCGTGCGCGCCGTCGGCTTTGCCAGTACGTCGCCGTTTACCGATTCGAATGCCGGCGCCAGCGCGAAGACCGTGTCCTCGTCGTCAACGCAGTCGATCTGCTTCGCCTCGGGATGCGCGCTGGCGGCGCCCGCGACCACGCCGGATCCGAAATCGGCGACCAGGACGCGCGCCGGCTTGGGGTGCAGCAGCAACGGCAGATGCGCGAGCATCCGGTCGCCGATCACGCCACCTGCCTGCATGGGCATGCGTCCGTCGCGCAACAGGGTGAGTTCACCGGACCGTGTGTTTTCGACGACGTCATACGTCGCGACGACGCCCTGCTTCTCGGCCAGCAGACGCCGGCCTTCCAGGGCATCGGCCGATAGCAGCGGATCGCTGCCCGCGCTGAGCAGGCCGAGCACCAATGCGAGCGCGGCGGCGCCTGCGGGCACCCACTCTCGCAGGCCTCCGCCGAACGCCAGCCATGTTCCGGCGACGCCCAGCAGCGCGGCTCCGGCCAGAATCATCATGCTCGAGGGCACAGCCGCGAGAGCAGCCGGGACAACCAGTGCGAGCGAGAGGGTCCAGCCGCTCGCGAGGCAGAAGAGCAGTCCGCCAACCTGCTTGCCAATCGACTCCCGGTCCGCCAGCGCGACGCGAGCCACGATGGGGAGCACCATGCCGGTGCCCAGTGCGCCGGGAAGAATCAGCAGCGCGGCTCGGATCGGCGAACCTCCGGCGATCATGCCGGCGACCAACAGCGGCGCAACGACCAGGATCGACGCGACCAGCGCGACACGCGCGAGCAGGCGCCGTGCATCCTGACCCGAGGCAACCATGAGCGCGGCCAGAATGGAGCCCAATCCGAGGCCCAGCATGTGCAGCAACATGCCTCCAGCCAATCCACCGGTCGTGCCCGACTCCATGGCCAGGACTCGTCCCCACGCAAAACGCTGCGCGGGAATCAGGATGCCGATCACGACGAGGGTGAAGATGGCAGCGGGCTGAGCCGCGCCGAGCGCATTGCTCGCGGTCGCCCCTTGCGAGCCGTACGCTTCGCGCGGCCCCATCGCGATCGAGATACCGATCATGGCGACGCCGGTGGCGCCCTGCAGCACAAGAGCGGCAATCGCCGCGGACGGACCCATGCCCGCAAGCATGAGCATGGCGACGGCGCCGCCAAGGGCATTGGCGCCCATGACCGCGCCAAGCGTTGCCGCGGCGCGCTCGGTGGTGTGCGCGCCGGCGCGGACGAGCAAGTTGATCGTGCCGCCCGCGAGAATGCCGGGAACCACGAGCAGCGCCAATCCGGCGGTGAGCAGTCCGCTGGTGGCACTGGCCCCCGAAGGAATCAGCGCCTCCGCGATGCCGGGTGCCGCGAACCACCAACCCGCCAGCAGAAGTTGAAGCACGCCCGCCCAACGCAGCGGCGATTTCATCGCGTCGGAACAAAATCCCAACGCGAATGCGCCAATTCCGAAGCCAGCCATGAAGCAGGCCAGGACGGCTGTCTGGGTGCCCGCGGCGGCGCCGTACTCGAATTCCAAGCCGGCGGCTGCAAGCAGCAGTTGAAGAAGAGTGCTCAGTCCGGCCGCCAGCGCGAGGGGCGTCAGCAGCCATAACGGCACGGGGTGCGAAAGCGAGCCTTTAACCTGCATTACTTACGAGCCCCGTGCGCATCGGACTGGGAACTCTCGCCGTGCAGTGGCATGCACCGGCAGAGGCTGGTTTCGAGTCTCGGGCGTCGTGTTCTGGGTGAGGACGCAGCGTCGAGATCAAGGGGCGAGGAGGAAGTGGTGTTCAATTTTTCACCACGACGACGAGAGACGCAGAGATCGACGGTGCGGACCGGCCAGAACCGCGGGTCTCGTGAGTAATGCAGGCTTGCCATGGATTCTCAGTCAAGGTCGCACAGGAGGGCGACATGCTCATCGCATCGGTGTTCCGGGCCGAACTCCTTTAGCCGCGCGGGAAATTGATACGTAGAGAGACGCCCGACCGTCCCGCAATGCCTCCCAAATCAACACAAGCCCGCCCCACCAACGGTGGAGCGGGCTTATGAACCCGTTTTCGATCTAAATGTGACGGACGAGAGCGATCAGACAACCCAGTAACACCGCGCGGAGCGGATGTGCCAGTAACACCGCGCGGAGCGGATGTGCCAGAATCACTTGCCGCGATTCGCCATCTTGATCGTCTTGATGCGCTCGCGCTCCTTGCGGCGGCGGCGCTCACTGGGCTTCTCGTAGAACGAGGCACGCTTGAGTTCGCGCGTAATCCCCTCGTTGTTACAGATCTTTCGGAGGCGGCGGAGCGCTTTATCGAGCGGTTCGCTCGGCTTGACCTGAACCTTGACCATCCGTGTGTCGTGCTCCTGACTACTGAATTCGTGTTTCGGCCACGCGAGTCGAGGCCAAACGCCCATGTTATCGGCAAATTCGCAGGCAGGTCAAGATTGGACGGCACGCAATCCGGGACTCAATCCGCGCCCCGATCCGACCGAAAGAAGGGGTGCCATCATGACAGTCCAAGCGAATACAGCCCAAAACCGCAAGGTTGGCCTCGATCAGCCCTGCGGAATGTGCAGCGGCGTCATCTACTTCAACTACCGCGGCCCGATCGACGGAATCTGCGGGAAGTGCACCGACGACCTGCGGACCCGCCTCGGCGGCCGCTGCGTCACGGGCGGTGCCACGATCCGGCGGACCCGTATGTCCGGATTCGGGCTGGGGGCGCTCTTCTGCGCCTTCGTGGCCGGCGGCGCCGCAGCCGTGATCGTCATCTATTCCGGCATCCTGCCGGTCTGATAATCCTCGCAAGGCGACCGTCTCCTAGGTCGTCCGATGCATGTCGGAAGATCCCTTGGTTTCAGGCCCCTGGTTGCGGGCTCTGCAAAGGGGCCTTAAGGTTGGCACTGGCACACATCGAGGAGGAACGGCCCGCCATGCGCGCGCTACGATCTTGGCTATACATTTTCACGGTTCTGGTCTTCACCTCGCCCGCTTGGGCGCAGGGAGCCGGAAACAACGCGACGGACACCGACTTCACCGTCATCAAGGTGGACAAGTCCATGGAGCTGAAGAGCTTCCTGGACGCCATCGCGAAGACGACCGGGAAGCCGCTGCTCTACGATCCCAATGGTCAGCGCATTCGCGGCACAAAGATGGGGTCGACGTTTTCCCACCGCGTTCCGACCGACAAGCTCTTCATCACGTTCCGCGCGATTCTCAGCTTCTATGAGCTGACTCTCGTGCCGATCGGGCCGAAGGGCTACCAGATCTATCTCGCGATCGACTCGCGTACGACGAACAACTTCGTGAAGAACAAGGCGCAGTACGTCGATTACCGCGATCTCGAGCAGTACGAGGACCACGACGGCCTGTTCATCAGCTGCGCCATCCCGGTCAAGCACATCGACAACCTCACCACCCTGCGCACCGCGCTCTCCACCATGGTGACGCCGGCCGGTATCGGCCGCGTGCAGGAGGTGCCCGGATCGGGAAGCATCATCGTCATGGACTTCGCGCCGACCGTCGTATCGATGGCGCGCCTGCTGCGCCAGATGGATGTCGAACCGGACAGCAAGAAGATGGTGATGGAGTTCGTGGAGCTCAAGTACGCCTACGCCGAAGACGTGGCGGACATCATCTCGGAGCTCGTGACCGTGCAGCGGCAGGCGCAGTCTCCGAGCCGCCGCGGTTCACGCGCAACGGTGGCCGGCGCCTCGCCTGAGCCGCGGATCATCGCCTACGAACCGAAGAACGCGCTCGTCGTCGCCGCCACGGCCGAGGACTTCGCGCGCATCGAACTGCTCATCGAGCAGTTCGACACCGACTTCGAGGTGCCCTCGCAGGTCGAGGTCGTGCGCCTGAAGCACGTCGAGGCGGAAGACATCGCCGACACGCTCACGCAGGTTCTCGAAGGGCTCGGCGGCGTGCTCGGGGGATCGGGCCCGCAGACCAACCGGCCGGGGAACCGCCCGCGCGGTCCGGGCACCACCCGCACCGGCGGCAGCAGCCAGGGCATCGAGCCGCAGGTTGTGCCGGATACGGCGACCAACTCCGTCATCATCGCGGCCGACCGCAAGACGATCGGCGCGCTCAAGGACATTATCGAGCAACTCGACATGCCCAAGGACCAGGTGCTGATCGAGGCGACTCTCATCGCGCTGATTCGCACTGACGACTTCCAGCTCGGTGTGGAACTGGTCGGCATCGACAACAACGGGCTCAACTCGAGTACCGCGAGTGGATTCGGCGTCACCAACTTCGGGCTCTCGACCTTCGAGGACACCGACGGCGACCTGATTCCCGACATCAACGTGCCGACGGCCCTGCAATCGAGCGGCGGCGGCCTCGTGGCGGGCATCTTCCGCAACGGCGGCATTCCCATCATGCTCACGGCGCTGCAGCAGCTTAGCCACGCCAAGGTGCTCTCCATGCCGTCGGTCGTGACCTACGACAACAGCGCCGCGACCCTCGAATCGTTGACCGACGAACCGGTCGGTTCGCAGGCGGAACTCAGCTCGGGTTCGCTGCAGCAGGGATTCGACGACTATCAGTCGGCGGGTGTGACGCTGGTCGTCTCGCCGCATATCAGCGCGGACGAGTACCTGCGCCTCGACATCGAGCTGGAAGTCAGCTCGTTCCAGGGTGATTCCGCCGGCGGAGGACTGCCTCCCCCGCGTCAGCGCAATATCATCAACACCACCATCGCGCTGCCCAACGAGCACACCGTGGTCATGGGCGGCCTGATCGGCGAGGACGAGACGATCAGCGAACAGAAGGTGCCGCTGCTGGGCGATATCCCGGTGCTCGGCTACCTGTTCAAGAACAAGACGCGCCGCAAGGTGAAGCGCAACCTGTTCGTCTTCGTGACGCCGCACATCCTGCGTCAGCACGGCATCAACTTCGATGAACTCCACAAGCAGACGTGGATTTCGAAGATGAAGGCGGACGAACTGATCGACCACATCGAGATCCACAACTCGCACTTCGCCCTCGATCCGCGCTTCAAGGATCCCGAGGACATGGAGCAGGCGATGCTGGATGTCAGTTCGTTCGTCGATACCGGCCGCTTCCAGGAGGTGCCCGCGGAGATCGCGCTGCAGGAACTGCATAGGCTGCGCAAGCAGGTTCCGACCGCCGCTCCGAAGTCGACCACCACGATGGAAATCGACTAGGGTCCAGCAGAGTCAATTCCAGCTGGGGCCGCGCGCGTCGAAAGACCCGCGCGGCCCCGTTACTTTCCCCCCGAAAGCGGGCGGAAATCGGCAGCGGGGAGTTAAACTGGGCGCCTCGGGCGGAATGCACGATTCGAAGCGTCGCGCGCGTCCAAGATGACAGCCTCTTGGCGCCTCAATAGACAGGCAGTGCCTCCAGAGACAGGCAGTGCCTCCAGAGACAGATTGGGCAAGATGAGAGACCTAGTCCGCGAATACATCCAAGAACACTCGCTGCTCGACATGGAGCGGCTGGACGAGGTCTTCCGCCTCGAGGACGAGACGGGCCAGAGCTTCGAGCGGATTATCCTCCACAAGGGCTACCTGTCGGAAAACGACATGCTCCGTGTGCTCGCCCATGCGCTCGAGCTGGAGTACAAGCCCGCCCTTTCCGACGAGGACGTGCCGGAGGAGTTCACCCATCAGGTGCCCGTCGGCTTCGCCCGCAACTACGCGCTTTGCGCCGTGGGCGAGTCCAACGGTACGGTGCGGGTCGCGACCGCGTTTCCGCTCGACACGCATCCGATGGATGACCTCGCGACGATGCTGGGCACCGAAGTCGAGCCGGTGCTCGCGCCGCGCGCCGAAATCACCGCGCTGATCAACCGCGCCTACAAGGCCAAGGCGGGCATCGTCGACGAGACGATGGACGGCCTGCGCGAGGACGACATCTTCGCCGAGGCGATCGCCCTCGATGACTCCGAGGACCTGCTGGCGACCGCCAACAAGGCCCCCATCATCCGGCTGGTCAACATGGTGCTCTTCCAGGCGCTCAAGATGCGCGCCAGCGACGTCCACTTCCAGCCGTTCCCCGATCGCCTGCAGGTCCGCTACCGCATTGACGGCGTGCTGTACGACATGGAAGCGCCGCCCAAGAAGGTGCAGGATGCGATCCTGTCGCGCCTCAAGGTCATGGGCAACATGGACATCGCGGAGCGCCGGTTGCCGCAGGACGGTCGCGCCTCGGTCAAGCTGGGCGACGCCGACGTGGACATCCGCATCTCGTCCGTCCCCACGAGCAGCGGCGAGCGCATCGTGCTGCGTCTGCTCGACAAGAGCGCGCGCCTCTACGCACTCGAGGAGATCGGGTTCGAGGCGGACAACCTCAAGCTCATCGAGCAGTACATCCACTACAACCACGGCATCCTGCTGGTCACCGGCCCCACCGGTTCCGGCAAGAGCACCACGTTGTACGCGTCGCTGCAGCGGGTCAACTCGACCCAGCTCAACGTGATCACGCTGGAAGACCCGATCGAGTACCAGCTCGAGGGCATCAGCCAGATCCAGATCAACGAGAAGAAGGGGCTGACCTTCGCGAAGGGGCTACGCCACCTGCTGCGTCAGGACCCCGACATCATGATGGTCGGTGAGATCCGCGACGTGGAGACGGCCAGCATCGCGATCCAAGCGGCGCTCACCGGTCACCTTGTCTACTCCACGCTGCACACCAACGATGCGGCCAGCACCATCACGCGTCTCGTGGACATCGGCGTCGAGCCCTACCTTGTCGCCTCCTCGCTCATCTGCGTGGTCGCGCAGCGCCTCGTACGCCGCATCTGTCCGGAGTGCTACGAAGCGGTCGTGCCCACCGAGGAGGATCTCTTCGACCTCAAGTCGATCGCGCTCAAGCTGGAGCAGTTCCCCGAAGGGAAGATCTGGCGCGGGTCCGGCTGCCCCTCCTGCTACAACACCGGCTATACCGACCGAACCGGCATCTACGAGGTGCTCCCCGTGGACGAGATCATCAAGGACCAGGTGATGAGCGGGGTCAACTCGACGGTCATTAAGAAGTTGTCGATCGAGCGGGGCTGCCGCACGCTGCGCATGGACGGCGCGTTCAAGGTGCTCAAGGGAGTCACGACCGCGGCCGAAGTGCTGCGCGTCACGCAGCTCGACGCGTTCTAGCAGGCAGTACTGCTGATGCCGATCTACGAATACAAGGGAGTCACGACCGCGGGCGCGAACAAGCGCGGCATCATCGACGCCGACGCACCGCGCGAGGCGCGCTCCCGTCTGCGCGAGCAGGGCGTGCTGGTCACCGACCTCGAGGTTTCCGCCGTCTCCGCGGATGTCGAGGATGCGCCCAAGGGTGTCGGCAAGCGCGCCTGGATGAAGCGCACGTTTCGGGTCGAACGGCGCATCAAGGGCGGCGATTCGCTGCCCGTCTACACGCGCCAGCTTGCCACCCTGATCCGTTCCGGCATCCCGCTCGCGCAGTCGCTCGGCGCGCTCATCGAGCAGGTCGAGCACAAGGACATCGAGGCGATCCTGCGCGACGTGCGCGAGCAGGTCACGCGCGGCACGAACTTCGGCGATGCGCTCGCGAACCACCCCCAGCTCTTCGACACGCTGTTCGTCAACATGGTGCGCGCCGGCGAGGTATCCGGCCACCTGGACGAGGTACTCGTTCGCCTGGCCGACTACCGCACGCGCCAGGCGCGCATCGCCGGCCAGGTCAAGACCGCGCTGATCTACCCGGCGGTGATGTTCTTCATCGGCTCCGGCGTCGTGATCTTCCTGGTCAACGTCGTCGTCCCGCGCCTGGTGAGCATCGCCAAGGCGCGCGGCCAGACGCTGCCCTGGATGACGCGCTTCCTGGACGCGCTTTCGGTCTTCATGCAGAACAACCTGCTGTTGCTGATCGTGCTGTTCTTCGGAACGTGGATTGTCTGGAAGTACGTGCTGCTGCGGCGCGATGACGTGCGTTACTGGTGGGACGGGATCAAGCTCCAGATCCCCGTGCTCGGCAACGTGCTCAAGAAGCAGATCGTTTCGCGCTTCGCCGTCACCATGTCCACCCTGCTGCGGTCGGGCGTCACGGTGCTGGAGGCGCTCGAGATCGTCACGGCGATCATGCACAACAAGGTCATGGAACGGACCCTCCAGGAGGTGCGCACGCGCATCCTCGAGGGAGCCGATATCGCGACCCCGCTCAAGAAATCCGGGGTCTTCCCGCCCGTGGTGGGCTACATGGTGGCCGTCGGCGAACAGACCGGCCAGCTCGACGAGATGCTGGAGCGGATCGCCGAGGTCTACGAAGAGGAAATCGAGACGACTACCGCGCGTGCGCTGGCCGTGCTGGAGCCCATGATGATCGTCGTCATGGCTTTCGTCGTCGGCTTCATCGTGATCGCGGT
>CBDURV010000094.1:0-10279 GCA_965369495.1 uncultured bacterium | reverse complement strand
GAGGCGATGCCGCGCGGCGCCGAGCGCGACCGCGCCGCCGCCAAGGAGCAGACGGAAAAGGCGATCCGCGACCTCAACGGGGTGCGCGAGGGCCACAAGGTCGGCGACCAGAAGACGACCGACGAACTCAAGAAGATCGCGCGACAGCAGGATGAGCTCGAAAAGCGCGTGCGCAAACTCGACGAGCAGCTCAAGCGGCTGAACGAGAAGCGCGGGCGCGAACAGCTCCAGGACGCCCAGTCCGCCATGCGCGACGCCTCGCGACGCCTCGAGGAAGGCGATTCCGACGGCGCCGAGCAGGACCAGCAGCGCGCGCAGAAGTCACTCGAACAGGCGGACGACGAACTCAACGAGGAGCAGCGGAAGTACCGCAACCTGCACCAGTACGAGTTGTTGTTCAAACTGCGCGAGGAACTGAAGCGGTTCCAGCGCGAGTCGCAGGCGCACCGCGAGACGCTCCAGAAGATCGGCGCGATGGTGCGCAAGAGCGGCCGCGTGACGCGTCACATCAATCGATCGGAACTGCAGCCGCTGCGCGCCAAGATCCGCGCGTTGACCCGCAACGTAAAGGAGAAGGCCGAGGCGATCGAGAAGGAGCGCGCCGTCGTCTACACCTACCTGCTGAAGGGCTGCGCCACCGATCTCGCCGAGATCGAAGTGCTGCTCTCCTCCAAGGAAGTCGGCCTCATTCCGCAGGAGCTTCTGGGCGATGTCGTACGCCGCTTCGAGATGGCGATTGCCGGTCTCGAGCGCGAACTCCAGGAGCGCCGCGAGGAGAACCAGCAACAGCAGCAGGGGCAAGGGCAGGGTGGCCAGAATCAGGGCGGCGGTCGGCGACCGCTCGTTCCCCCCGACGCCGAGATCCGCATGATTCTCGTCCTGCAGCGCTCCCTCAACGACGAGCGTGGCAGCTTCCTCGCCAATCGGCCGGATCTGGACGAGCGGACGCTCACCGAGACCGAGAAGGCGCGCCTGCGTCGCCTCTACCACCAGCAGGGTTCGCTCGCCGAACTCTTCGACACGCTACGCCAGAGCCTGACCGGCGAGGAGCCCGCGGGCCCGGAGATGCCTGAGGGTGAAGGCGGAGCCGAGGGAGAGAACTAATGAACCACCGCACGTTTTCGATCGGTCTCAAGCTCGCGGTTTTCTGCCTCTTGGCCGCGCTCGTCGCCCGCCCCGCGAACGCCCAAGAAGGGGGCGAGGGTGATGGCGGACATTCCGGCGGCGCGGGAGCCGAGGACATCGGCAAGAAGATGGCGGAGATCTCGCGCCTCATGCGCGAGAGCGAACGGCTGCTGCTGGAAATGACCAAGATCGAGCAGATCGTCGCGCAGCAACGCCGCGTCGTCGAACAGCTCGAGAAGCTCAAGACTCCCAAGCAGGACGATCCCGCCGGCGGCACGGAACCCGGGCAGAAACAGAAGCAGGAACAGCAGCAGGCGGCGGAGAAGAAGCAGCGCGAACAGCTCCAGCAGAAGCAGAACGAACTGCGCCGCAAGTTGGAGGATCTCTTCAAGAACCAGGACCGTGCATCGAGCGGCTCGGTCGCGGCTCTTGAGGAACTCCTGCGCAACCTGCCCACCGGCGGCGGCCAGGGAAGCGGTTCGGGTCCCCCGCAACCGCAGCAGCGCGGTAACGAGAAGAAGAAGAAGGCCCAGGAAAAGAAGCAGAACGACAAGAAGGGCAAGAAAGAGAAGAGCGAGCAGGACAAGAAGCGGGACGGCGAGACGCGCGACGAAAAGCGCGAAGAGAAAGAGCGCGAAAAGGAGTCGCAAATTAACCGCATCGAGGCTTGGATCGCGCGACTCCCGCGCACCCAGCTCGAGGCGATCAACCGCAACGATTTCTCCTCGTTCCCGCCCCGCTACCGGCGCCTGCTTCGCGAATACACGCGCCGCCGCGCCAAGCGCGAGGCCGAGGACACGCGGGACGACTAGGAGATCTCGGAAGGCCGCTGGCGGACGGCTTTGGGCTATGAGCCTTGGGATTCGAACCCGGATGGCCGCTCGCACATGGACAGCCTGGTTGCGGCTCAAAGCTCAAAGCCCATAGCCCAAAGCCGGTCCCCAATCATCCGATCGCCGTACGGCCCCCTCTCTCGCGGTAAACTGTTCCCATGCGCGTCCGTCCGACCCTCGTGATCCTGATTGCATGCCTCGCCGCAGGCGGTGTGCGTGCCAAGGAGTCGCCGCGTGAACTGTCGCGCAGCGAGCGGGCACGCGTCTCGGCGGTTCGCGGCGGGCTGCGCTTTCTCGCCGCGCAGCAGCAGCGCGACGGGAGTTGGGGCAGCAAGTCCCGCGTGGGCGTCACCTCGCTCAGCCTGCTCGCCTTTCTCGCCAACGGCGATCAGCTGGGCCGCGGCCCCCATGGCGCCGTCATCGAGCGCGGCGTGCGCTACCTGCTGCGCTGTTCCCTGGCGCCGTCGGCCAGCGACCCGCGCCGGTCGAACGTACCGAGCAAGCCCTCCGGCTACATCTGGGGCGGCACGTCGGACAGCACGTCGCGCATGCACGGACACGGCTACGCCACACAGGTGCTCTGTCTCGTCTACGGATCGGGCGTGCGTAGTCCGCGCCTGCGCACGCAGTTGCGGACCGCCATCCTGCGTGCCGTGCGCGTCATCGAAGAGGCGCAGACGTTTACCGGCGGCTGGGGCTACAAGCCCTCCAACAGCACGGCGCACGAAGGATCGATCACGGTCACGGTCGTGCAGGCGCTGCGGCTCGCACGCGACGCCGGCTTCGTTGTCGACCGGCGCGTCCATGAACGCGGCCTCAAGTACCTCAAGGAGTCGCAGAAGGCGGACGGTTCGTTCCGCTACTCGCTCACGCGCAGCGATTCGACCGCGGCGCTGACCGGCGCGGCGCTCTGCGCCATGCACGGTTTTGCCGAGTACCGCACGCGCGCGACCCGCGCCGGCCTCGGTTTCCTCCGCGGTCGACACGGCACCGCGCGACGCCTCTCGTGGCCCTTCTACGGCCGCTACTACGCGGCGCAGGTCTTCTACTTCACGGGCGGCGACGACTGGAAGAGCTGGAACCGCGACCGGGTGCCGCGCATCCTGCAGGAGGCGCAACGCAACGACGAAGGCCTCGTCTACTGGAGCGACGCCTACCGCGGCCGCGATCGAAGCCAAGGCAAGGCGTATGCGACGGCCCTCAGCTGCCTCACCCTCTCCGTCGGCGAGAGCCTGCTCCCGCTCTTCGCGAAGTAGCGGCCCGTCAGCGTTCCGGCGATCGATACCCGTTGGGATCGACGGCGGCCGACTCGAACCCCGCCGCGATGACCGCCGCCACGATGCGCTCCCGTTCGCGCTCGGCACGGTCGAGATCGGCCAGCGCAATCTCGACGCGGCCGTGGCTCTGCTCGCAGCGCACGCGCAACTCGCGATAACCCAGCGCCTCGACCGCGCGTTCGGCGCGATGCACGAGCGAGAGTCGCGCGGCCGTGACTGGCAGACCGGTCGGAATGCGCGAGGCGAGGCAGGGCTGCGCCGGCTTGTCGTGCACCGGCAGGCCAAGTCCCCATGCGATGCGACGCAGATCCGCCTTGCCCAATCCCGCATCCCGCAGCGGGTGCAGCACGCGGTGTTCGCGCGCCGCGGCGACGCCGGAGCGGTCGGCAACGATGTCGTCCGCCTGCAGTCCATCGGCGAGCGCCTCGATGCCCTTCGCTCGCGCGGCATCCCAAAGCGCTCCATACATCGACTGGCGACAGTAAAAACAGCGGCGCGCATCGTTGGCGACGTAGGCGGGGTCGTCCAACTCCGCGGTCTCCAGGACGCGATGCGGAACGCCGCAACGCTGCGCCAATGCGCGGGCCACCTCGATTTCGTCCTCCGGCACGGCGGGCGATCGCGTCGTGGCGGCCAGGACACGCCCAGGCATCGCCCTGGCCGCCAGCGCCACCAGCACGGCGGAGTCCACGCCCCCCGAAAGGGCGACGAGCAGCGAGGGCAGGCGCCCCAGTGCCTGCCCAAGCGATGCAACCTTGTCCGTCATCAGCACGGACGGGAGCATAACCCCGCGTCGTGAAGACGAAAAAGGGGAGCCGAACATCCCCGCCAAAGCCCCGGCCGGACGCGCTTGAAGCGCGCCCGGGCCTCTCTCTCTCGTTCGGTCCTTGCGGACCCCCAGCAAACTCTCTCTCAGTTCGGGCGTTCGACCCCCCGGAGCAGGCTCCGGCGGACTAAGGGGTACATAAGCAGAGAGTGGGCCAAACACAGAATCGCACGAAAATTGTCCGAAAGTTCCAACGCGAGAGAACAAAACACCTCAACCACAGGCATTTTCGATGCGTTCGATTTCGCACGGAGCGAAATGGACGTGCGCTGTTGCTACATCGGTTCGGTTTCGCTCGGGTTCCGAACCCGCTCGCGGTACGTTGAACTAGCATTATGCGACTTCTGCCGCTGCTCCTGCTCGCTGCCGGCGTCCACGCCGCCGAACCCGTGACCCTCGAGGAGGTGCTGATCGCCGCCGACAGCGACCACTGGCGCTCGCGCGCCTCCGCCGTCCGCGAACTGGCGCGCCGCGGCGATAGCGAGGAGATGTTCAAGATCCGGCCGCTGCTGCTCCGCGACAAGCGCCCCAAGGTGCGCGCCGCGGTCGCCTGGGCCTGCTCCGTCGAACCGCAGCTCGGCACCGCGACCCTGCTCGGAATCGCCCTCAAGAAGGACAAGGACGCCTCTGTCCGCTTCGCGGCGGCCCACGCACTGGCCCACTACCGCGACCGGCGCTCGGTGGAAGCGCTCATCGCCGCGCTGCCGGGCGAGCAGGACCGTCGCGTGCGCCTGCGCATCGTGGCCACGCTGCGCTCGCTCACACCCGCGCCGTGTCTGTTCGACGCCGAGGCGTGGCGCGCCTGGTGGGCCAAGCACCGCGACGAGAAGCGCTTCCAGCCCGCCGACGAACCGCCCCGTTCCGCCGAGTACGAGGGCATCGTGCTGGAGACGCGCTCGGTCGCCTACGTCAGAAAGCCTGGCGAGAAGCCGAAGGGCCCCCCGCCGCATCTGCTCGTGCTGCCCGGTTTCGGTTTCACGACGGATATCTACGGCCCCTATCTGCTGCCGCTTCAGGAACGGGCCAATCTCACCTACGTCACGCTGCCCTCCATCCAGCGGCTGACCAATCGCACCGGCTACGGCAAGGACATCCCCGTCTATCCGGTGGACCGTCTGGTGCGCGCCCTCGACCGCTACCGCGAGACGATGAAAATCGAATCGTTCCTGGTCCTCGCACCGGGCGCGAGCGGTTGGATCGCCATGCGCTACGCGCAACTCTATCCCGCCAAGGTGCGCGGCCTGATCCTGCTCGATACCGCACTCGACAAGATGGCCTACGCCGAAGCGCTCCAGCGCGCGAGCAGGCGCGGCGACAAGGGCGAACGCTTCGTCGCCAATACGCTGCTGCACCGCAACAACGCGCCCTTCAACCGCCGCACCCTCGACACGCTGCACACGGTCGGCCTCGAGCGCGGCTACCACGACAAGAGCGACCTCGAAATCGCGCACCTGTGGACGCAGGCACGCGAGCCGCAGGGCTTCGCGACGGTGCCCGAGATTCGATGGCGCAAGAAGGCGCGCATCAAGACGCCCGCGCTCTTTCTCTACAGCGCCGCCAGCCCCTTCTCCGGCCACCCCGAAATGATGCGCATCCAAAAGCACTTCCCCAACGCGATGGTCGCGCCCCTATCCGGCGCGCGCGGTCTGCCGTTCGTGGAAGAGAACGCGAAGTTCCACGAGGTCGTGCGAACGTTCCTGACGAAGTACGAGCTCGGCTAACGGCTCACTACTCGCAAACGGTATTGGGCTTGGGGCTTTGGGCCGCGACTAGATCGTCCCATCGCAATCGTTGCGGGCAGGGTCGGCGCGAGTCTGCCGCGAACGAGCAGCCAACCGAGTTCGAATCCCAAAGCCCTGAGCCCAAAGCCCAAAGCCTAGTCGCTAGACCTCGAACACGACCTCAAGCTCACACAGGTTCTCGTGTCCGTCCTCGGTGACGAGCACATCATCCTCGATGCGGATGCCGCCCACGCCGGGGTAGTAGAGACCCGGCTCGACGGTCACGACGTGCCCCGCCTTGAGCATGTGATCCGCGGCGCCTACGCCCGGGTACTCGTGCACGTCGAGGCCGAGGCCGTGGCCGGTGCCGTGGAAGAAGCCGACCATGCGGCCGTCCTTCTTGCACGTCTCGTAGCCGCGATCCTTGAAGACCTGCTTGACCGCTTTATGCACGTCGCGGCCGCTCACGCCGGCGCGAATCGCCGCATCGCCTGCCGCCTTGGCCGCCTTGACCGCCTCGAACTGCTTCTTCGCCACGTCCGTCGCCTTGCCACGCACGACGGTCCGCGTCATGTCGCCGTGATAGCGCGTGGACAGGTCCTGCGGGAAGATGTCGAGAATGATCGGCACGTTGGCCGCCAGCGGGCCGCTGCCGCGGTCGTGCGGATCGCATCCCTGCTCGCCGCCCGCGACAATCGGCGTGAGCGGATCGCAGCCACGATCCATGAGCGTGTGGTTGATCGTCTGCTTGACCGATTCGCTGGTCAACGGCGCGTCCCCGTCGAAGAGCATGCCGTCGCGAATTTCCGCGGCCGCGATGCGATCGATGGCCGCCTGCATGGCCACCTCGGTGTGGCGCACCGCCGCACGGATCGCCGCAACCTCGTCGGGCCGCTTGATGGCGCGCTGGGGCACGTAGGGGCTGGCCAGCGCTCGCACGCCATAGCCGAGACCACGCAGCGCATCGGCGAGCGCGAGGGGAAAGCGATCCGCTACTTCGAAGGCATCGATTCCGCGTTCGCGCGCGATGACGTCGACACAGGCGGCAACGCCGGCGGCATCGCGCCCCGGCCGCTTGCCGGTCGCCTCCTTGATCGCATCGCCGATCTCCGCCAGCCGGTGCACCGCATCGACGCCGTTGTCCTTGTTGGCGCGATCCACCTCGAGATCGCTGAGGAAGATCTCCGTTTTCCCGTCGTGCTCGACGAAGAGGAACGGGTCCCCGGCGAGAAATCCGCTCAGGTAGTAGAGGTCGGCGTTGGTGTCGGATGCGTCGTGGAAGAGGCGTGCCATCGACGCATTATGCATCCAGCGGTCGCGGCGCCGCAGGAAGCAGGGTGCCGATCTCGTCGAGCAGGAACGCCGACCATGTCTCGTACATGCCGCGGTCCGATAGCAACTCCGAACGCGGCGCGAACGCGCCCTCCATCGTCTCCGTCTCGCGTACGCTCACTTCACCCGAGGCAACCCGCACGCGCACGGCAACGCCCAAATGGACCGACCCCACATGCGTCGAGTCGTCGTTGATCAGGCCCAACAACTCGGTCGAGTAATCGGCGGGGAAGAAGAGCTCCTCGTTCAACTCGCGGCGCAGCGCATCGTGGATGACGTCGCCCGCGTCCTCCGGATTGACGTGACCGCCCACCCCGATGGACGATTTTCCCACCAGCCGTTTTTCGCCGCCGCCGTGCCGACGAAAGCGAAACACCTCGTCGCCGCGCGTCACGACCGCATACGGAATGATCTGCTTGAGCGACGCGTCCTTCTCGACCCGTGCGCGGTCCGCGAAGTGTCCCTCGGCGTAGATGCGATCGAGCAGCGAGAGACCGTCCGCAAAAAACCCGTGCGGCGCGGCCTCGGGAAAGAGCAGCTCGCGCGGCACGACGTAGACGAGTTCACCCGACGCGATCATGATTGCGACTCCCGAGCCGGCGTGTCGCCGTTGGCAACGAAGCGGGCGATGCGCTCCTGCGTCTTCGCCGCGCCCGACTCCCCCATCAGGTGCAGACAGCGCGCCAACTCGCGGTATCCGCGCGGATCGCCGGGTTCGACGCGCACATAGCGGCGCAGATCGGTCACGGCCGCTTCCGGGTCGCCCGAGGCGAGGCGGACGCGACCGCGCAGCCGCACGCCGCGCGGATCGTCGGGCGCCTGCTCCAGCAACTCCTCGGCGCACCGCAGCGCGCGTTCCGGATCGCCGATGCGCAGGTAGGCGCGTCCCAGGATGTCATTGCTCTCGGCGCGCGCGACCATCGAGCCGTGCGCACGCGACGCCAGCGCAATCGCCCGCGGCACGCGCGACAGCTGCAGGTAGCTCTCCGCCAGCCGCGCGGTCAGGCGCGGTTCTTTCGGCACGCGCTGCAACCCGCGCTCGAGATGGCGCGCCGCCTCGGCCGCATCGCTCTGCGCCAGCGCCAGTTCCGCCAGCAGCAGGTAGGGACCGGGCTGGCTGGGGAAGCGCGTGACCGCGAATTCGAGCCGTGCCGTGCCGCGTCCGATGTTGCCGGCGGCGATGCAGGTGCGCGCCTCGCCGCAGAGATGCGCCGCCTCTTCCGGCTCCAGGAACGCCGCGCGCTTGTAGTCCGCGGCCGCGCGCGCCGGATCGCCCGTCATCTCGTGGTAGCGGGCGCGGGCGCAGCGCGCATGCGCGTCGTGGGGATCGGCACGAACGGCTTGGCGCAGCACGCGCTCCGCCTCGGCCACATCCCCGCGCCGGTTGAGCGCGTGCGCCAACGGCTCGCTAATGGTCGCGTCGCCGGGGTCGTCGGCGGCGGCGCGCTGCAGATGCGCGAACGCCTCGCCCTCGCGTCCCACCTGCTGCAGGAGCCCCGCCATGCGACCACGCACGCGCGCGAATTCCGGATCCACCTCGAGCGCCCGCTCGTAGGTCATGAGCGCCGATTGCCACTCGTCGCGCTGCTCATGCACGAAACCGAGATCCGCCAGCGAATCGACATCGCGCGGTTCCGTCTCGACGATCGACTCGAGCCGCTTGCGCGCCGCCTCCAATTCGCCCAACTGGCGGTCGCAGGCGGCGATCATGCGCTCGGCATCGGGGTAGCCCGGACTCAGCTCGACGACGCGGCACCAGAGTTCGCGCGCCTGGCGTGTCTCGCCGTCGTCGTAACGCAGGAAGGCGACATTGAAGTAGGCGTGCGGGGAGTCCGAGTCGATGCGGCAAGCGTCGTCGAACGCGGCGTAGGCAGCCTCCGTTTCGTCCAGCGCGCCGTGGCACAGAATCAGGTTGTCATAGGCCTCCTGCATCGCCGGTTCGGCCAGCAGCGCCCGTCGAAAGAGCCGGCAGGCGCGCCCAAAATGCAGCCTTCGCGCGGCAACGACGCCCAGCCCCAGCCACACTTCCGGCCGGTCGGGCTGCCGCTGCCGCGCGGAGCGATAGTGGCGCAGCGCGCGGCCCAGATCTTCCTCTTCGAGCGCGCAGTGACCGATGTAGAGATGCACCTCGGCGCTGCCGAAGCCGAGCCCCAGGAGATCCTGCAACTCCTCGTGCGCGTCCGACACACGGCCCTCGTGGAATCGGTCGATGGCGCGGGCGAGTCGGTCTTCCGGATGGCGGAAATCGAGAACCATTGGCCGGGTGATACCCCCGGGTGGGGACAGCCACCGGCCCGCGGTCGGCAAAGCGCCTCAACCATGCGCCAAAGTCGGTCAATCCCTGCCCCCCGCGCCCCCCCGATTCCTAGGAATCCGCATCGATCCTTGTTCCAATTCCCGGCTTGTAAACACCGCCGCAGTTTGTTCGCCGGCGGTCACCTCATTTCCGGACGTATCCTCATGACCAGCAGCACGACCTCTCCCTCCCCTGCGAGGACCGCGAAAGGCGCGAATCCCATGCAAAAACATCGGAACGTGGGCATCATGGCCCATATCGACGCCGGTAAGACCACGGTCACCGAGCGCATCCTCAAGATCACCGGCCGCATCCACAAGATGGGCGAGGTCCATGACGGCGCGGCCACGATGGACTATCTGGAGGAGGAGCGCGAGCGCGGCATCACGATTACCGCCGCCGCGGTCAACGTCGAATGGAAAGACCACCCGATCACGATCATCGACACCCCCGGCCACGTGGACTTCACGGCCGAGGTGGAGCGCAGCATGCGCGTGCTCGACGGCGCCATCTGCGTCTTCGATGCGAGCGAGGGTGTCGAGCCGCAGTCGGAGACGGTCTGGCGGCAGGCGGAGCGCTACGGGGTTCCGCGCCTCTGCTTCATCAACATATGGACAAGGCGGGCGCCGACTTCGAAATGGCGATGCGATCGATCAAGGAGAAGCTCGGCGCCGCCGTCGTCGCCGTGCAGCTTCCGATCGGCTACGGCAACGAGTTCCGCGGCCTCGTCGACCTCGTCCGCATGGAGGCGTGGCACTACGAGTCGCTGGAGAGCACCGTCCAGATCGACATTCCCGAGGACATGAAGGACGCCGTCGAGGCGGCCCGCACGGCGCTCATCGAGGCGATCGCCGAGCGCGAAGAGGAGC
>CBDURV010000093.1:0-10299 GCA_965369495.1 uncultured bacterium | reverse complement strand
GACCGAACTGCTGGCGTCCGGCTTGGCCCCTTCGGAGGTGCTGCCCGCATTTACCTCCAACCCCGCGCAGCTGCTGCGGCTGGGGCGCAAGGGGCGCATCGCCGCCGGCGCCGACGCGGATCTCGTTGTGCTTGACCGCGAGCACCGAGTCCTCGATGTTATGGCACGCGGACGGTGGCATGTCCGGTACGGCGCGGCTGTCATCCACGGAACCTTCGAGACGGAGCAGAGATGAGCGAACGCGGTTACATCATCCCCATCGGCGGCGCGGAAGAAAAAGTCCGCGGACCCGACATCCTGCGGCGCTTCGTGGATCTCTGCGGCGGCAGCGACGCCACCATCGCGATTATTCCGACTGCGTCGCAGGATCCGGAAACCGCGAGCCGCTACGAGAAGCTGTTTGCGGAACTCGGGTGCGGCGCGACGCCCGTCCTGCCGCTCACCACGCGGCGTGAATGCGACAGCCGCGACGCGCTACGGGTCCTCGATAGCGCCGACGGCGTCTTCCTGACCGGCGGCAACCAGCTTCGGCTCAGCACCACAATCGGTGGCACGAAGGTGGCGAGCAAACTGCGCCGGCGCAACCAGGAGGGCATGCACATCGCCGGCACCTCGGCGGGCGCCGCCATCATGTCGGAGCACATGATCGCATTCGGCAAGGAGGGCCCCACCCCCCACGCCAACATGGTGACGCTGGCACCCGGTCTCGGCTTCACGCGGCGCCTGATTATCGATCAGCACTTCCGCCAGCGCGATCGCATCGGACGCCTGCTCACCGCGGTCTCCTACAACCCGAACTCGGTCGGCCTGGGTCTCGACGAGGACACTGCCGCGTTCCTGGGCCCGAACGAGATCCTCGAGGTCGCGGGCAGCGGCGCCATCACCATTATCGATCCCGCCGGCGTAGAGCACTCCTCGATGGACTCGACGCACCAGCACGAACCTGTCTGCATCATTGGCGTGAAGCTCCACGTACTTGTCGAAGGAGGCACGTTCGACCTCCGTTCGCGAAGGGCCTACCCCGCAGAAGAACCCGCAGTGAGGTGACCCGTGAAATTCGTCGGCACATCCGTCTATCTCGGCCCCAATCTGTACGCGAACTTCCGCGTCATTCGCCACGTCCTCGACCTCGGCGAACTGGAACAGTGGCCGACCGCGAAACTCGGCGAAGCGTTCAACGGCGGCCTCGTGGACCTGCTCCCGGGGCTGGCCGAACACGGCTGCTCCTACGGTGAGCCGGGCGGATTCCTGCGACGGCTGCGCGAGGACGAGGGCACCTGGCTCGGCCACGTCCTGGAACACGTCGCGATCGAGTTGCAGAACGTCGCGGGCCTCGACGTGACCTTCGGGCGCACGCGCTCCAACGGCGTTCCCAACCAGTACGACGTCGTCTACGAGTACGAGGACGAAGAGGTCGGCCTGGAGGCGGGACGGCTCGGACTGGTGCTGCTCCACTCGCTGCTGCCGGACGAACTGCGTCCGCGGGGCTCCGTTCCCGAGGACTTCGACTTCGCCGAGGCGCGCGACCGCTTCATCCGCTACGCGCAGCGCCGCGCACTGGGGCCGAGCACCGCATCGCTGGTGCGCGCCGCCGAGGAGCGCGGCATTCCGTGGCTGCGCCTCAACCGCTACAGCCTCGTGCAGTTCGGCCATGGCCGCTACGCGCGGCGCATCCAGGCGACGATCACCAGCGAGACGCGTTACATCGCCGTCGAGATCGCCTCCGACAAGGAGGAGACGAACCAGATCCTCGCCGACCTCGGCGTGCCGGTTCCGCGCCAGCGCCTGGTGTACGACGCGGAGGAGTGCGTGCGCGCGGCGCGACGCGTGGGCTATCCGGTTGTCGTCAAGCCGCTCAACGCGAACCACGGCAAGGGCGTATCCATCGGCCTGACGAACGACGAGGAGGTCGAGGCGGCCTTTGCGCACGCGCGCGAACGGGGCCGGACGATCCTCGTGGAGAGTTTCATCGAGGGCATCGACCACCGCATGCTGGTCGTGAACGGCGAACTCATCGCGGTGGCGAAGCGCGTTCCCGGCCACGTCGTCGGCGACGGCATCCAGACGATCGAGGAACTCGTCGAGCAGGTCAACCGCGATCCGCGCCGCGGCATCGGCCATGAAAAGGTGCTCACGCGACTCGAGTTCGACCACCAGGCGCTGCGCGTGCTCGAACAGAAGGGCTACAACCGCGAGTCGGTTCCCCCCGACGGCGAGGTCGTCTACCTGCGTTCGACCGGCAACCTCTCCACGGGCGGTACGGCCACCGACGTCACCGATATCGTCCACCCCGACAACCGCGACATGGCGGTACGCGCGGCGCGCGCGATCGGACTCGACATCGCCGGCGTCGATTTCCTCACGACGGATATCTCGCAGTCGTACAAGCAGACGGGCGGCGCCGTGTGCGAAATCAACGCCGCACCCGGCTTCCGCATGCACGTCGCCCCGAGCGAGGGCACGCCGCGCGACGCCGCGGGACCCGTGATGGAGATGCTCTTCCCGCCCGGCGCGCCGACGCGCGTTCCGATCGCGTCGATTACCGGCACCAACGGCAAGACGACCACGTCACGCATGGTGGCGCACATCTGCAAGATGGCCGGCATGACAGTCGGGCTATCCTCCACCGACGGCGTCTACATCGACGGACGCCTCACGGTAGAAGGCGACATGACGGGCCCCGTTTCCGCGCGGATGATCCTGCGCGATCCGTCCATCGACGTCGCGGTGCTTGAAACGGCGCGCGGCGGCCTGCTCAGGCGCGGCATGGGGTACAGGCGCTGCAATGTGGGCGCCGTGCTCAACGTGCAGTCGGACCACCTCGGACTGCGCGGTGTCGATACGCTCGAGGACATGGCGCGCGTCAAGCGCATCGTCGTGGAAGCCGCGAAGGACACCGCGGTGCTCAACGCGGACGACGAGCTCTGCCTCAAGATGGCGGACCACGCCGAGGCGGACCACCTCTGCTACGTCACGATGAACTCCGCGCATCCGCTGGTGAAGGAGCACATCAAGTCGGGCGGCAGGGCGGTCGTGCTCGAAGAGGGCGCGGGCGGCCAGATGATCACGCTCTACGACAAGGTCGCGCACATGCCACTGCTCTGGGCGCACCTGATTCCCGCGACGCTCGAGGGCCGCGCGATGCACAACGTGCAGAACGCGATGTTCGCGGCGGGCATCGCCTACAGCATGGGCGTGAAGCTGGAGGACATCCGGCAGGGGTTACAGAGCTTCGGAACGACGTTTTTCCAGGTGCCGGGCCGGCTCAACATCTTCGACGATCACCCGTTCAAGGTGATTCTCGACTACGCGCACAACCCGGCCGCCGTCAAGGCGATGGTCGACCTCGTGCAGAGGCTTGAGCCGAAGGGGCGCAAGATCGTCGTGCTGGCGGCGCCCGGCGACCGTCGCGACGAGGACATCATCGAGATCGGGGCGCTCTGCGCCGGGCAGTTCGACCACTACATCTGCCGCCGCGACGCATCGCTGCGCGGACGCGACGGCGATGAGGTGCCGCGCCTGCTCATGCAGGGATTGGTCGACAACGGCGTGCCCGAAGAACGCATCGAGATGATCCAGCAGGAGCACCACGCGGTGGATGCGGCGTTGCGCCACGGTCGCAAGGACGATCTGCTGCTGATTCTGGGCGATGCGATCAACCGGTCGTGGGAACAGATCACTTCATTCGCGCCCGATTCGGACGCCCCGGCTGCCGAGGCAGCGGACCCGGTTGCCGCGCCGCCCCTGCGCACGCCGAACACGGCACTCGCCTTCGAACTCGAGGGACAGACGCTCATTCGCGACGAACGCGGCGTGCGCATCGCGCGCGAAATCAACGACTAGCAGTCCGATGGAGTTGCTGGAGTCACGTCGGCTAACCGGGCCCAACCTCGCATGGGATCATCCCGGCGCGGTGCTGCAGGTCGCCTTCGATGAGGGCGTGGGCGCCGTCGAGGCGTGGCACACGCACGCCGAGGCGATTCTCGCGGCGGTTGGATGGCGCGACCAGCACGTCGTCGCGCGCACGTTTAGCGGCGGCGCCGACCTCATCATGAGCGCCCCCATCGACGCGCTCTATGCGGCATGCGAACTCAACGAATGGGCGTGGGAAGCCGCCTGCGCCACGGTCGCGGGGCAGACGCCTCCGCCGCTCGACGAGGCGGCACAACGACTCTCGGCCCTCATCGCCGAAGAGCGCAACCCGCGCCTGCTGGCATTGCGGGACGCGGCACGAGATCGCGACGTCTGCTTCCTGTCGGACGACGACCTTGCGTCCGTGGGCATGGGCACAGGCTCGCAAGTCTGGCCGGTGGACGACCTCCCCACTCCCGACGAGGTCGATTGGAGTGCGGTGCACGACGTGCCGACGCTGCTGGTCACCGGCACGAACGGCAAGTCGACGACGGTGCGCCTGCTGGCCTCCATCGTCGAGGCGGCGGGACGCAGACCCGGCGTCTGCACCACCGATTGGCTCCGCGTCGGCAATGAAACACTCGACACCGGCGACTGGACGGGACCCGGCGCGGCGCGGCAGGTCGTGCGCCACCCGAAGACCGAGGTCGCGATTCTCGAGGTTGCGCGCGGCGGCATGTTGCGGCGCGGTCTCGGCGTGCCTCGCGCCAACGCGGCGGCCGTGCTCAACGTGGCGGAAGACCACTTCGGCGAGTTCGGCGTCGATGAAATCGAAACGCTCATCGCGACGAAGTTCCTCGTCCAGCGCGCCGTCGAGCCGAATGGCCGCCTGGTGCTCAACGCGGACGACGCCGGTGTGCTCGCGCGCGGCAGGTCGATCGAGATGCCGGTCACCTGGTTCGGTGAGAATGTGCCCGCGAATGCGTCCTCCACGTGTGTCGTTGTCGATGGCGTACTGACACACGAAGGTCGCGCCGTCGCGCCGCTCGCGGAGGTGCCCGTCACGATGGGCGGCGCCGCGCGCTACAACGTCTCCAACGCGCTGGCGGCGATCGCGCTGGCAGCGGCGATCGAGATACCCCTGCCGGCCATCGCGCGCGGCCTGCGCGACTTCGACAACTCGCCCGAGGCCAATCCGGGGCGCGGCAACGTGTTCGAGTTCGGCGGCGTCACCGCCGTCGTCGATTACGCGCACAACCCGCACGGCATGGCCGCCTTCCTGGAAATGGCCACCGCCATGCCCGCCCAGCGACGTCTGGTGACGCTGGGCCAGGCAGGCGACCGCACCGACGACGCCATCGCGGATCTCGCGCTCGCGGTATGGCGCACGAAGCCCGACCGCATCATCCTCAAGGAGATGGCGCGCCACGAGCGCGGTCGCCCCGCGGCCGAAGTGGTCGAGATCATGGAGCGCGCACTGCGCGAAGCGGGAATGCCCGCGGACCGCATCGGCCACGCGGTTTCGGAAACGCAAGCGGTCGAGCAGGCACTCGCCTGGGCGCGCCCGGGCGATCTACTCCTGTTCGCGATTCAAGCGGACCGCACTCAGGTGCTCGAACGACTCACCGCGCTGCAGGGCTAACCATGGAGCACCCCGGACCGCTCGTCGTCATGGGCGTCATTTCGCTCGTTTGCCTTTTCGCCGCGATTCGTTCGCTGCGGCGGCGCAGGCTGCACCTCGACGTTCCGACCTCCAAGGCCAAGGGGGTCTTCCTGGGCCTCAACGAGATCAAGGGCACCAGCCGCGCGGGCCAGCCGCTGCGCAGTCGCATGGCCGCGCAGCCGTGCGTCTGGTACGAGTGGTCCGTCGAGGAGAATTGGGAACGGAAAGTCACCAAGACCGACGCGGAGGGCAAGACCACCAAGGAGACGGAGTCGGGCTGGAAGACGGTTGCGCGCGGCGGCGAGTCCGTCGCATTCGATCTGGAAGACAGCACGGGGCGCATTCGCGTCGTGCCGGAGGGCGCGAACATCGACGGCGTGCGGTCACTGGACGAAACATGCGGGCAGTCCGATCCGCTCTACTTCGAGCACGGACCGCGCGCGGCGATTTCCGGATCCACCCATCGGCGGCATCTGAGGGAGACGATCCTGCCCATCGACATCGAGCTCTACGTGATCGGCACCGCCCGCATGCGCGCCGATATCGTCCAGCCGGAAATCGCCCACGCCGAAAACGCGGAGCTCTTCCTGATCTCGACAAAGTCCGAGGAGCAGATCGTCAGCGGCCACTACTGGGTGACTCTCGTCGCCAGCGTCGTGGGCGCGGGGCTTGCCGCCGGCATCGGCTGGATGCTCGCGCAGGTCGAGGGTGCCCTGCTCGGCGGAGGCTCGTTCCTCGGCGCGATGGCGTTGGCCTGGACGGTGCTCGTCTACAACGGACTCGCGTCGGTGCGGCAGCGGGTGGAAATGTCCGAGAGCATGCTGGACGTGCAACTGAGGCGTCGCCACATACTCATCCCGCGCCTGCAATCCTGTGTGACCGCGATCGCGGGGCACGAGCGTTCGGTCAATGAGAATGTCGTCGCGATGCGCGCGAAGGGCGACCTGATCGCGCTAGTGGAGGCCTACCCGAAACTGAAAAGCGACGCGCACTTCCTTCAGCTCCAGAGTGAACTCATCGACACCGAAGACCGCATCGCACTCGCGCGGGAGTTCGTGAACAACAGCGTGACGACCTACAACATCCGCGTCGAGACGCTTCCCGCCGCGATCATCGCCAAGCTGACCGGGCACCGGCGGCACCCGTTATCCGCCTAGCAAGTAATCGCCCTTCGGCGTGTAGCCGCCCGCGTCGCGGCCCTTGCGGAACTCATCCATCATGCTGCGTGCCTCGCGGTCGTAGTGCTCGCTGTTCGCACCCTTGGCGTAGCTGACGAATCCGCGCACGCCCTCCCCCACTCCGGCCTTCGCTTCGCCGTCGCCGTCACAGGCGCGCGCGACGCCCTTGTAATAGGACTTCAGCCCCGCGACCCAAAACGCCTGCATGTTCTCGAGCTTCGCGATGAGTTGCTTGCGCATGAACTTCGCGCTCTTCTTGTCGCCGATCTGCGCCAACGTCCAGCAGATGACGCCGCGTTTGACGATGTTGCGCGCGCTTCCGCGGCCGCCGGGCACGCCGATCTTCTTGAGGATCTTCTCCACGCCACGCGCCGCCTTCGAGTCGTCCTCGAAGTAGGCAAGCCCGATCGACGGCCCATACGAGGCGAACTCGCTTTTCGCGCCTCCGCACTTCTTGAGCAGCAGCGAACGCGTCTTGCTGTCTTCGGCGCCGCAGCGACCGAGCGCTCGGTAGAGGTGATTGGCAATGTCCGGGTCCTTTTCCCTGCCGACCGCCTTACGCAGCGCGCCGACCACCTGGGGGTCGTGGCTACCGATGTACTCCAGGCTCACCGCCGCATTGCCGCGCACCTTCTTGTCCTTGTGGCCGAGGAAGCCGGAGACCGGCAGCGCCGCCACCACGAGCTTGTCGAAACCGAGGCCGCGAATGAGATCAACCAGCAACTCCGTGTTCTTCTTGTGCTCCTCGAGCAGGGCCAACAACGGTGTCGTGCAATCGCCGTCCTTGTCGCTGCGCACCATCACCTCGATGGCGCGGATGCGTTCCTGGCTGGTACCACTCACGACCTCCTTGAGCCGCTCCTCGATCCATGCCGGGCGCTTTTCGCCCTCGGGCGCGCTTTTGTCGCCCACGAGGTCGGGAGTAGCGGCTTCCGGAGTCGAATCGCCGCCCGCCAGTTTCGCCTGCGCCTCTTTCATCATGTCCAGCAGCGCCTTCACCGCGGCGTCTCCCTTGCCGTGGCTCCAGTACTCCTTGCGCAGCAGGATCTTCTTGCCGTCGGGGTGAATGAAGATGTGCTGCGGCGAAACGAGCGCGCCCTCGATGCCCAGCAGGCGCAACTCGCCGAACTCGCTCGAGCCACTGGCCGGCGTCAGCAGGGCGCATACGAACTCGCCCGACCGGTAGACGACGCGCGTGTCCTTGTAGACGACTTCGCGCAGCCCCTTCGACGCGGGCTCCATCGTCTTGCGGCCCGTCACGTACTTCGCGTTGACGCAGACCATCAGGATCTTCTGCTTCTCCTTCGCCTCCGCGAAGGCGGTGGTCAGATCCGAGGCCCAATTGATCTTGCCGCCCGCCTGCGCGAACGCCGAGGGGGCCAAGACGAGCATGACGAGGAGCGGACGGGAGATACGTGACATCGAGCGGGGCCTCCGGGTTCTTCTCAACAACGGGATAACCCATCAATCGGTTCCATTCAGCGCTTCGAGACCGCGCGGAGTGATGCGGAATCCGTCACGGCCCGCGGCGCGCCAGTCCATGTGGATGATGCTCTCCTGCTTCGTCCAGGCGGCGGGCTCGGCGCCCTCCAGCCAGCGGTCACCCTTCCAGTTCATGAAGTGCAGGTACATAAACTCGCGCTCGCCGTCGGCCGAATTGAACAGATGACCGTCGCGCCAGATCCACTCCTCGGGAAAAACGTCACTGCCGTCGTGCCAGGGTCTCTGGCTGCTCAGGATCGTGCTGTACTGCTCGCGGAAGTAGAGACGGCGGCCCAGTGGCGTCATCCACGCATAGAGCTGGCGAAGCCAGCGTTTGCGGCGGCGGCGCGGGCGGAACAGATAGGTGTATTGGCGTTCGTCCATGACGCAAGTCCGTTCATCCTCCAGGAGATCCCGCCAGCCAAGGATGCGGCGAAACGACTCGCGCATGCGCGGCGTGTTTTCGAACAGCGCCAGGTGGCCCGCGATGCGATCGGCGTGGGTGGAAAGAAGCTGGTGGGCGCCAAGGACTTCGTCCGTGTAGAACCTGCGAATGTCCCCGTAGATGACGTCAATGTCCCCGAAACCGTAGAAGTCGTAGCCCGCCAACTCGTCGGCGTGAATGAAACCCAGCGCCGGCTTGATATCGACCAGCTTGTATCCCGACGCGCGTCGAAACTCGATCCTGAGCGTCCGCGAGACGTGTTCGCGGTAGTCGGCCAGCGACATGGGCCAGTACTGCACATTGGGCGCGCGGTTTTCGGGCTCGCCGCAATCGGTGAAGAGGAGCCAATCGATCGTCGGGTTGCCCTTGCACGATTCGATGAAGAAGTTCATCCACTCGGGCCACGAGCCGAAGTAGGGAATCAGGATGCGCACGCTCTTCACGGAAGCGGGCGACGATAGCAGAGGCCAGCCTGGCTTATTCACGAGGCGTGGTCGCATCGGGAGCAGATTTCACGGTAATGAGCGACGGAGACCGGCACGACGCGCTTCTCGATCCACGGCGGGCTCTTCTGGGCGAGGACAGGTCGTCGAGATCAAAGAGAGAGTCCGAAGGCGACCCGGAGGGGTCGTCTAGAACGAACGATGAAGAGGTCGGCGATCTGGTCCGGCCAGAAACCACGCCTCGTGAATAATGCAGGCCAAAGTCCGCATGAATTCGCGATCTACAATGGCGGGATCGCGCCCCGCGCAGTCTTGGTCGTTCCGGTTTGCGCCGCGTCCGCCCCGCAGCCGGTCGAATCCAGATGGGTTTTCAGGCAGACCCTAGTCCTGCTTCTCGTTCAGTCCGTACTTCTTGTTGGTCTCGTCGTAGATGGGCTGGAGCGTCTTGCTCATGTCGAGTTTCCCGCCGACGATGAACTTGGAGTAGGGGATTCGCGTGCTCGCATCGGGGGCCTGGGGCTTCCCGCTCGCGGGCGGCGGCCAGACGTCCTCGTCGATAACCGCCATGCGGACGCGGACCTTGTTCTTGGTCACGTTCCAGACCATGTAGTCCTCGGCCAGGCTGAGCGGGCCGTCGTACGTCGTCCGGATGCGCTCGAGGATGTCCCCGGTCGTGTCGAAGTCCTTGAAGAAGTGGTAGGCCACGGCCATGCGCGGCTTGATCATGCTCATCACCTTGCCGAAGGCCTCGGGCGCCGTGTGGATCTGGGTGGCCACGGCAAGCGCACTCTGCGGCGTGAACTGGAACTTCTCGATCATCGCCGGAACGGTGATGAAGCACTCGTGGATGGCGACGTCGGCGTCCCGCGCGAACTGGTCGTACCACTTGTTGGGATAGGTGTCGCCGCCGAAGACGAACTTGAGGCCGTTCCACTCAAGGCTAAAACTCACGGAACCATCGAGCGAGTGGATGGCGGGCCATGAGCGAATCGTGACTCCGTTCTCCTCGTAGACGACCTGGTTCACGCCCTTGTAGTCGAACTCCTTGGCCTCGATGAAATAGCCACGAGGGTCGGTGAGACCTTGGCGGCCGTCGAGATCCCATGTCAGCGCCTTGCGCACATGGTCGATCGCGTACTTCGTGCCCCGCTCCGGCGTGTCGCCGCTCGGCCCCCAGACACGCAGTGGTCTCTGGCGGCCCATGAGCGCGCCGCCGACGAACAACGACATGATGTC
>CBDURV010000092.1:0-10333 GCA_965369495.1 uncultured bacterium | reverse complement strand
CCCGCCTGCGAGAAGCGGAAGATGTTGTCGACGAACATCAGCACGTCGCGGCCACCCTCGTCGCGCAGGTACTCCGCCATCGTCAGACCGGACAGCGCGACACGCAGGCGCGCCCCCGGCGGCTCGTTCATCTGCCCGTAGCAGAGAACCGCCTTGTCGATAACGCCGGACTCCTTCATCTCGAGCCAGAGGTCGTTGCCCTCGCGGGTGCGCTCACCCACGCCGCAGAACACGGAGTAACCACCGTGCTGCTTCGCGACGTTGTTGATGAGCTCCATGATGATGACGGTCTTGCCGACGCCCGCACCACCGAAGAGGCCGGTCTTGCCGCCCTTCGCGTACGGGGCCAGCAGGTCCACCACCTTGATGCCCGTCTCGAACAGTTCGGTCTGCGTGGAGAGCGTGTCGAACTTCGGCGCCGGCGCGTGGATCGGACGACGCTCCTTCGTCTTCACGGGGCCCATGCGGTCGATCGGCTCGCCGAGCAGGTTGAAGATTCGACCGAGCGTCTCCTCGCCCACCGGCACCATGATCGGCGCGCCGGTGTTCTCGACCGGCATGCCGCGGACGACGCCGTCCGTGCTCGACATGGCGACCGCGCGCACCTGGTTGCGACCGAGATGCTGCTGCACCTCGGCGGTGAGCTTGATCGCACTGTCGCCCTCGCCCGTATCGAGCTTGAGCGCGGTGTAGATCTCCGGAAGCTCTTCCGAATCGAACTCGACGTCAATGACCGGTCCAATAACCTGGACGATCTTTCCCAGCTTGTTTTCACTCATGGCTAATTCAGCGCCTCGGCGCCCGCGATGATTTCCGAAAGTTCCTTGGTGATCTGAGCCTGGCGCGCCGAGTTGTACTGGCGGGTCAGCGAGGTGACGAGCTCGTCCGCGTTGTCGGTGGCGAGCTTCATCGCCATGCGGCGCGAAAGCTGCTCGCTCGCGACCGCCTCGGCGAGGACGGAGTAGATGGTCTGCCGCAGGTAGAGCGGCAGGAGCTGATCGAGGATTGCCTCGGGGCTCGGCTCGAAGAGCGGAGCGACGCCGACGGGAGCCTTGGCGTCTTCTTCCGACTCGTCCGGCGCAATCGGCAGAAGCCGCAGCACCGTGGGAGGCTGCTTGCCCATGCTGATCCAGTGCGGGTAGATGAGAACGACCTCGTCCACCTCACCGTCGAGGAAGGGTTGCGACAGCTCCTTCAGGAAGAAGGCCGCATCCTCGGGCGTGGGCTTGTCGCTCATCTCGTCGATGTACGAACGCTCCAGCGCGACGCCCTGATAGCGCATCGCGGTGATGCCCTTGCGCCCCGTCATGTAGAGCTTCACATCGTGACCCGCCGCGATCTTTTCGTCATAGACGTTGCGGGCGAGACGGATGAGGTTGGCGTTGAAGGCGCCGCACAGGCCGCGGTTCGACGTCATCACGAAGAGCAGCGTGCGCTTGCCTTCGCGCTGTTCGAAGTGCGGCCAGCGGCCGACATCGACACCGGACGCGCCAATTTCGCGCATCAGCCCCTGCAACTGCTCGAGATACGGGCCCGACGACGTGACGCGCTGCTGCGCGGTACGCAGCTTCGACGTCGCCACCATTTCCATGGTGCGCGTGATCTTCTTGGTGGAGGAGATGCTCCGGATGCGCTTCCGGATAACTTTCGGCTGTTCGGCCATAACTCGCGCCTAGGCGTCCGCCCCTGCGGTTTCGGTCTTTTTCCAGTGGTTCGCGACGAACCCCTCGATGTCGGACTTGAGCTGCGCGGAGGTCTCGTCGGCGAGCTTGCCGGTCTCGCGCACCGCCTTGAGGCCGGCGCTGTCGCTGTCGCGCAGGTAGGCCATCAGCTCGCTGTCGTAGCGCGACATCTCATCGACGGCGACATCGTCGGCCAGCCCATGGCCGACCGCGAAGATGATCGCGACCTGCTCTTCGACGGGAACCGGAACGCCGACGCCCTGCTTGAGGATCTCGACGGTGCGCTCACCGCGCGCAAGCTGCGCCTTGGTGTTCGCGTCGAGGTCGGAGGCGAACTGGGCGAACGCCTCCAGTTCGCGGAACTGCGCCAGGTCGAGGCGCAGCTTTCCGGCGACCTTCTTCATCGCCTTGGTCTGCGCGTTGCCGCCGACGCGCGACACCGAGATGCCGACGTTGATGGCCGGGCGAACACCCGCGTAGAAGAGGTCGGGGTCGAGGTAGATCTGACCGTCCGTGATCGAAATCACGTTGGTGGGAATGTAGGCGGACACGTCGCCCGCCTGCGTCTCGATGATCGGCAGCGCCGTCAGCGAGCCGCCGCCGAGTTCGTCGGAGAGCTTCGCGGAGCGCTCCAGCAACCGGCTATGGCAGTAGAAGATGTCGCCCGGGTAGGCTTCGCGGCCCGGGGGACGACGCAGAAGCAGCGCGAGCTGGCGGTAGGCGACGGCCTGCTTGGACAGATCGTCGTACACCACGAGCGTGTGCTTGTTCTTCTTGTACATGAAGTACTCGGCCATGGCCGTGCCGGCGTAGGGGGCGTTGTACTGGAGGGGCGCGGGGTCGTTGGCGGTCGCCAGGACGACGATGGTGTAATCCATCGCGCCGTGCTTGCGCAGCGTCTCGACCACGCCCGCCACGGTCGATGCCTTCTGGCCGATCGCGACGTAGACGCAGATGACGTCCTTGCCCTTCTGGTTGATGATCGCGTCGATCGCGACGGTCGTCTTGCCGGTCTCGCGGTCGCCGATGATCAGCTCGCGCTGGCCGCGGCCGACCGGAATCATGCCGTCGATCGCCTTGATGCCGGTCTGCAGCGGCTCGTGCACCGGCTGGCGGTCGGCGATGCCGGGCGCCTTGCCTTCGAGCGGCATGAACTCGGTCGTTTCGATCGGGCCCTTGCCATCGAGCGGCTGGGCGAGCGCATCGACAACGCGGCCGAGCAGCGCCTCACCCACCGGCACCGACAAGACGCGACCGGTGCGCTTGACCGTCTGCCCCTCCTCGATGCTGAGGTAGTCGCCCATGATCACGACGCCCACGGAATCCTCTTCGAGGTTCATGGCGAGACCGTACGAGCCGTTCTGGAACTCGACCATCTCGTTGGTCATGACCTTCTCGAGGCCGTAGATGCGGGCAATGCCGTCACCGACCTCGAGCACGGTGCCGACTTCGTCGACACTCAGGTCGATATCGAAGCTCTCGATCTGTTTGCGAATGATCGAGCTGATTTCTTCGGGCTTGATTTGCATCTGGTCCTACTCCCGGACCGCGGCGAGGGACCGCCGCAGTTCGTTCATCTTCCTGAGTAACGTCCCGTCGAGGACGTAGTCCCCCAGGTTGACGCGGATGCCGCCGATCACCGACGGCTTGATCCGCTCGATCAACTCCACAGACTTGCCGGTCGACTTGGAAAGAGCCGCGATGAGCGCCTCCCTCTGGTCGTCGTCAAGCGCCTTCGCCGAGGTGACACGCGCATGCACGCGCCCCTCGTGCTCATCGCGGTACTTCCCGAACTCGGCGACGATGTTGTCGAAGACCGGTTCGCGACGCTTGTCGATGAGCACATGGATAAGTCCGAGGACCGGCTTGCACACCTGGTCCGCGAAAATCTCGTCCATGATCCGCTTCTTGTCCCTGCGCTGCAGCTTCGGCGACTGGAGGAAGGCATTCGACTCGCGCGTCGCTTCGACGCCCGCCTGCACCCCGCGGAGATCGTCGTAGATCTCGCCGAGGTTTCCTTCCTGGGTCCCGATGTCAAACAGCGCCTTGGCATAGACGCGGGCGACGGCCTGCGAAATGTTCACGCGCGGCGTTCCACTTCCTGGATCACTTCGGCAGCGAGCCTGCGGTGATCCTCATCCTTCATCTCGCGTCCGAGCAGACGCCCCGCGGCCTCGAGAGTGAGGTCGACCGTGGCCGCCTTCAACTCATCGAGCGCCTTGGCGCGCTCCAACGCGATTTCCTTCTTGGCGCGGTCGCGCTCGGCGCCGATCTCCTCCTGGGCCGCGGTAAGCGACTCGTTCTTGAGGGTCTCGGCCGCCGCACGGCTTTCGGCCAGCAACGTTTGCGCCTCGTCGCGCGTCTTCTGCAGGATCTCCTCCTGCTTCTCGAGCAACTCCTGAGCGCGCTTCTCCGCTTCCTCGGCCTTCGCCAAGCCTTCGCGGATACGCAGCTCACGCTCCTCCATCTTCTCGGCCAGGATCGGCCAAGCGACTTTGGATAGCGCGAATAGCGTAACGAAGAACGCCGCCAGGGTCCAAGCGACCACGGGGAAGTTGACATCCACCAGGCCGCCGCCGCCCGCAGCTACGAGCACGGTTTCAAGCATGGCTGACTACTCGAAGAATTTGCCGAGGTTGAGGCCGATGAGCAGGCAGACAACCACGGCGAAGAGGCATACACCCTCAATGAACGCGGCGGTGATGATGGTCACGCCGCGCACGTCGGCGGCAGCCTCGGGCTGACGCGCGATCGATTCGTTGGCGCTCGAAGCGATGCGGCCGATGCCGATGCCCGCAGCGATCGCGGCGATGCCCGCACCGATGGCGGCACCAAAGAAGGCCCATTCGCCGGTGACGGTGCCGGCCTCAGCAAGAAGATAGGAAAGCATTTTTCAATTACTCCGTAAAACGTCTCTACGACTAGTGTTCTTCGGCCACCGCCACGCTCATGAAGATCGCGGTGAGGATCGTGAAAATATATGCCTGGATGAGCGCGACGAGCGTCTCGAACAGCATCATGAAAAGCATGAACGCGAAGGCTGAGAAGGTGCCCGCGCCCTCGACGAATGCGCCCCGGTAGCTGGCTACTCCGAACATGAAGCTGACGAGCACTGCGATAATCGCGTGGCCCGCAGTCATGTTGGCGAAGAGTCGAATCATCAGCGAGAACGGCTTGGCGAGCAGTCCGACGAACTCGATCACCCAAACGAGCGGAACGAGGAAGAACGGCAGGCCGGGCGGCACCAGATGCGCCCAGTAGCCGAGCCAGCCGTGCTTCTTCATGCCGGCGAACTGGATCGCGCAGAAGGCGATCAACGCCAGGGCGGCGGTCACGCCGATGTTGCCGGTCGCGGCACGGTGCCACGGGTTGAGGGGCGCCGGCATGAGGCCAAGCAGGTTGTTGCCCAGAATGAAGAAGAAGAGCGTCCAGAAGAAGGGCAGCCACTTGCGACCCATCTCCGGACCGAGCCACGGGTAGACGATTTCGTCGCGCACCCAGACGAGGCCAACCTCGATGAGCGCACCGAAACCGGTCGCCTTGGGTTTGCCCTGCATCGACTTGGCAACCCACGTGAAGAGCAGGATCATCGTCAGCGAAACGATGGTCATGAGGACCATGTGCGCTGTCAGGCCACCTGCGTTCGGAATCGTGTAGTCCGTAAGGTGGCTGACGATGCTGGCCAGGAACAGATGCGTCACGCGGGCCTCCGCAGGCTCTTCTCGACCAGCAGCACCTTGAGGCCGTCGAAGACGAAGAAGATTGCGACGTAGGTGAGCGCGAAGGCGGTCGCGTTGATCGCCTCGATGCGATGGAACGCGACCGTCAGCACGACGACGAGCAGAAGGTTCAGCATGAACCCGCCGACAATCGTCTTCATGACCGCGTCCCCGCCCTGCTTGAGCGAACGAAGCGTGAGCGGCAGGAACACGGCCATGTTGAGCAGGGCGACCCCGCCTCCGATGGCTGCGCCCATAAGACGCGCGCTGTCCGTGCCCACATACCAGCTGATGCCTCCCAGAAGGAGGACTGCAAAGAGTCCGACGCCGACAAGCGCGGCCAAGCTGGTGTTGCTCATTTCTCTTTTTCGCGACGAGGCTTCTTGTCGCGGTTGGGCTCAAGCACCTGATAGACGAGGCTGACGGTCGCGCCGGTGAACCCTAGTCCCAGGCCCAGCAGCGTGAAGAGCGGTTCGACGCTCGGGAACTTGCTATCCAGCCAGATTCCCGCCCAGGTGAAGAGCGCGATCGAGATGCCGTACTGCATCCCCACGCCCGCGTACCTGACGTACCTGCGTTCGATCCGATTCTTGTCGTGTTCGTCTTGAGAAAGCGTTGCTCGAAACCCCTCGAAGCGCGGAGGATAAGCCGTCCCGAGGGCTTCGCCAAGGAATCGGGAATGCGCCCTACGGCCTTTTCGAGGCCCGTTTGAGAGGGATCCGGGAACGCCCTCCGGACCCGTCGTGGAACGCCGACCCGGCGCGCCTTGAAAGAGCGGAAAACCGGCGTCTTTGACCGTTTCCCAGCGCGCCCGGGTTCCTCCCGTTCGGTCAGTGCTCGTCTTCCTTCTTCTCCGCCTCGTGCTTGGCGATGATCTGCGCCTTGAGGTTGCCGGGCACCACGTCGTAGTCGGCAAGCTCCATCGTGTAGGAGCCCTCGCCGCCGGTAATCGAGCGCAACTGCGTGGCGTAGTTGGTCATTTCCGCCAGCGGGATGCGTGCCTTGAGGACCTGCATGTCGCCCGACTGGTCCATGCCGGCGATGCGCGCGCGACGGCTGTTGAGGTCGGAGCTGATGTCGCCCATGCAGCGCGTCGGCACCTCGACTTCGACATCCACGATCGGCTCGAGCAGCACCGGCTTGGCCTTGCTCACCGCGTCGGCGAAGGCGCGCTTGCCGCAGACGATGAAGGCGATTTCCTTGCTGTCCACATCGTGCGTCTTGCCGTCGTGCACGATCACGCGCACATCGACGAACTTGTAGCCAGCGATGACGCCCTCGGCCATCTTCTGGCGCACGCCCTTCTCGGTGGCGCTCACGAACTGCTTGGGCACCGAACCGCCGACGGTCTTGTTGATGAACTCGAGGCCGCCCTCGATGCCCCGCTCGGTAGGCTCGATGCGCAGGAAGATTTCGCCGAACTGGCCGGCGCCGCCCGTCTGCTTCTTGTGCCGGTAGTGGCCCTCCGCCTTGCCGGTAATCGTCTCGAGGTACGGAACGCGCGGCGGCTTGGTATCGACCTCGATCCCGGCGCGCGCGAGGCGCTTGAGCGCGATTTCGCAATGCAGCGTCGATAGGCCGTGCAGGACAAGTTCGTTCGTGTCGTGGGTGCGCTCGATCACCAGGCAGGGATCGGAGCCGGTGACGCGAGCGAGTTCCCTGCCGATCTTGGTCTCGTCGCCGCGCGACTTGGGCGTCAGCGCGAGGCCGACCATCGACGCGGGAATATGGCGCGGGCGGAATATCATCGGCGAACCGGCGGCGTACAGGCAGTCGCCGATCTCGATGTCGTCCGCCTTGGGAATCGCCACGATGTCGCCGATGCCGGCGCCGTCCACGTCCTGCTTGTCATGGCCCTGGTAGACCCCCATGTGGCCGATCTTGATGTCCTTGTCGCGATCCGTCATGACGTGGTCGCCACCGTGGATGCCACCGCGGAAGACGCGCACGAATGCGATCTTGCCCGCTTGGCGATCGAACATGACCTTGAAGCAGTAGCCGAGGAACGGATCGTTCGGCTGGCAAACGAAGTGATTCTCGTCCGTGTCGGGAATGTCGCGACCGACCGGCGACGGGCCGAAAATGCCGATGAAGTCCATCAGCTCGGTGACGCCGATGCCCTTGTCCGCCGCCGTGTGGAAGACGGGCACAAGCGTTCCTGCCTTGAGCGCGAGCGGAATGGCGCGCGTGAGATCCTCGTCGCTCACCTCGCCCGCCTCGAGATACTTCTCCATCAAGTCGTCGTCCGCCTCGACGGCGGCCTCGACGAATCCTTCTTTGGCCGCGGGTGCGTCCTTGAAGATGGAGTGCACGGCGCTAAAGCCGCTACCCATCGTGTCGGGCAGCGTGACCGCCTTGGCGCCGACTCCGCAAAGGGCGGCGATGTCCTTGCCCAGCTTCGCCTCGTCCACGTTGTCTACGTCGCAGCGGTTGATGACGAGGATGCGCGGAATGCCGGCACGCTGCGCCGCCCCGTAGAGCTTGCGCGCGTTCAGGCCCACGCCCTCATAGGCGTCCACGACGACCACCGCGAGATCGGCGCCGTCGAGGGCGCGAATCGCCTGGCCCTGGAAATCGGGATACCCGGGCGAATCGAGCAGATGGAAGTCCTTGCCCTTCCAGTTGACGTGCATCACGCCGATTTCGATCGAGTGGCCGCGATCGTGTTCGTCCTGTGTAAAGTCGGAGACGGTATTTTTGTCGCCGACCGTGCCCTGCCGACTGATCGCCTTGCCGGCGAACAGCATGGCCTCGCACAGGGTGGTCTTCCCTGCGCCACCGTGTCCAACGAAGGCAATGTTGCGGGTATCAGCTCCGGCCATTGGTCTCTCCTGTCGGGAACCGGCGGTCGAAGGCGCTTCGCGGACATTCGAGGGCCGGAATCGTGCTATTTCAGCGAATTTTGGGCGAAAAAACGAGAATACGCTCTGCCTCGGCGCGACGCAAGGATGCGTGAATCTGGCCAATCGGCGACCGCGCCGATAGAGAATAGAGAGGGTCGGCGCGAGAACCGGTGTCCCTCGACCGTCAGACGAGTAGAATCTCGCGCCAGCCAGTCCCCATGGACGACAGCTCGACAATCTTCCGGCACGCGACCCTGACGCCGAAGCAGACGCTCCGCCGTCTGCTGCGGATCTACCTGCCGCACCTCCACATCGCATTTGCGCTGATCCTCAGCACCGGCATCTACACCGCGTGCATGACGGCGCGCGCCGCGATGATCTTCCCGATGCTGCGCGTCTTCTCGGTCGAGGAGACCGTGGAGGACGCGGACGGCAACGAGAAGACGGAGGTCGTCCCCCAATTCCTCAAGAACATCGGGGACTTCTCCACGACGCTCGACGCGTGGAACACCTGGCAGGGCGAGTTCGAGCAGTCGCTGCTCCCCTACGTGGACTACCTGCCGATGATCGACGTAGAGTCGATGTCGCCCTTGAGTCGCAGCCGGTTGGGAACGACCGCATCGATGATCATCTACTTCATCGTGCTACTCGTGATTGCCCTCATCTCCAACTTCGGCAAGCAGTACTTCGGCTCGCTCCTCGTCGTGCGCACTCTCGTCGCCATGCGCATCAAGCTGTTGCGCAACCTGCTCCAGCAGGAATTGGCGTTCTACAACGAGCAGAAGCGCGGCGAGCTGGTCACGCGCATGGGCGCCGATGTCGCGGCCGCGATGCAGGCCATGCGGATCATGACCAAGGACCTGCTCGAAAGCCCGCTCACCGTGCTCGCAGCCGTCGTCGGCCTGTTCATCGCCAAGTGGTGGTTCGGCGTTCTCATCGTCTGCTACCTGGCCGTGATCGTGAAGTCGCTGCGCAAGCAGACGGGCAAGGTGCACAAGCGGGCCCGAAAGCGCCAAAAGACCGTTTCCCGCGTTCACGAGGCGATGCTGCAGATGTTCTCGGGCATCCGCATCGTGAAGGCGTTCGGGCTGGAAAGCGAGAAGGTCCGGGAGTACGCGGAGCGCAACGAGGATTACGCGCGCCAGACGATGGCGACCGAGATCACCAAGGCGTTCACGCGCCTGCGCATGGAGACGTTCGTCTTCGGCGCGATCATTATCGTGCTGTTCGCTGCGTTGTTCATGATCGGCCGCCCGTCCAAGATGGACGTTGGCGCGGTCTCGGTGCTGCTCATCTTCCTCGTCCACAGCTACAAGCCGATGAAGACCACGACGCGCGCCTACACGGAACTGATCGACAATCTCGCGGGCGCAGCGCGCGTCTTCGAGTACATGGATCTCAAGCCTGAACTGGTCGATAAGCGGGGCGCGATCGAGGCGAAGGATATCGTCGGCACCGTGCGCTTCGAGGACGTGAGCTTTTCGTACGGCGACAACGGCCGCGTGCTCGAACACATCAGCCTCGAGGTCCCCGCCGGCGAGGTCTGCGCGCTCGTCGGACCGTCGGGCGCGGGCAAGAGCACGCTGGTCAACATGGTGCCGCGCTTCCACGATCCGGAAGAAGGGTCGGTCACGGTGGACGGCACCGATCTGCGCGAATTCGTGCGCGAGTCGCTGCTGGACAACATCGCGATCGTCACCCAGGACGCGTTCCTGTTCCACGCCAGCATCCGCGAGAACATCGCCTACGGTCGCCGCGATGCGACCCACGAAGACATCGTCGAGGCGGCCAAGGCCGCCAACATCGACGAGTTCATCCAGACGCTCCCGCACGGCTACGACACCGTCGTCGGCGAAGGCGGCGGCAAGTTGAGCGGCGGCCAGAAACAGCGCGTGACGATCGCGCGCGCCATCGTGCGCGACGCCCGCATCCTGATTCTCGACGAGGCCACCTCGAACCTCGACACCGAATCGGAAAAGGCGGTGCAGGGCGCGCTCGAACGCCTCATGGAGGGCCGCACGACCCTCGTCATCGCCCACCGCCTTTCGACCGTGCAGCACGCCGACAAGATCTGCGTCATGCAGGACGG
>CBDURV010000091.1:0-10337 GCA_965369495.1 uncultured bacterium | reverse complement strand
CGGCCTTGGCCTGGAACGCCTCGATCTGCTTGCGCGAGAACTTCGCGCCGCCCGGGACGCGCAGACCGCGCACCGCCCCGCCGCCCTCGAGCGCGCCGGTGAAGACCTTGAAGTCGCAGCCCGCCACGCGCTCCGAGACGTCCTCGATTTCGAGGCCGTAGCGCAAGTCGGGCTTGTCGGATCCGTACTTGAGCAGCGCTTCCGCATACGGAATGCGCGGCCAAGGGCGCGGCAGTTCCGTCGGGTTGGCGGCGACCTCCGCGACCAACATCGAAATGACCTCCTCGATCGGGCCGAGGATGTCCTCCTGCTCGACAAAGCTCATTTCGAGGTCGAGTTGCGTGAACTCCGGCTGGCGGTCGGCGCGCAGATCCTCGTCGCGGAAGCAGCGCGCAAGCTGGTAGTAACGGTCGAAGCCGGCGCACATCAGGATCTGCTTGTAGATCTGCGGCGCCTGCGGCAGCGCATAAAACGTCCCCGGGTGGATGCGGCTGGGCACGATGTAATCGCGCGATCCCTCCGGCGTCGCCTTGGCGAGAATCGGCGTTTCGATGTCCACGAACCCGCGCGCGTCGAAGAACTCGCGCACGCGCCGGTTCATCGTGTGGCGGCGCAGGATGTTGTCGCGTACCGCCGCGCGGCGCAGGTCGAGCGGGCGGTGCTTCATGCGCACCTCGTCCGAAACGTCCTCGTTGCCGTCGATGGGGAACGGCGGCGTGGGCGACGAAGAGAGCACGGCAATCTCGTCAGCGATCACCTCGATGGCGCCGGTCGCGAGCTTGTCGTTGCGCGCGCCTTCCGGACGCTCGACGACGTTGCCCGAAACCTGCACCGACCACTCCGGCCGCAGATCCTGGGCGGCGGCGTGCGCGGCAGGCTGCTCGTCGAGGCTAATGCTCACCTGCGTGAGGCCGTAGCGATCACGCAGATCGATGAAAACGAGGCCGCCCTGGTCGCGACGACGATGGACCCACCCCGCGAGCGTAACGCGCTCGCCGGCGTGGTCGGCGCGCAAGTCGCCGCAGGTATGGGTGCGATAGCCGGTGGAATGCACTTGAATGGGAACCGTTCTCCGCGCGATAGGTGCGGTACGGGAACGATAAACATGGGGGGCGCGGGGGGCTAGAAAACCGATCCTCGGAGCCCGGCGCAAATGGACCCGTAGAAGGCCACCCCGCATGCTGCGCAGGCAGCGAGACGCAGTTTGAGCATCGCGGAGCGTGCCGTCCCCGGCCCGCTCGGGATGTACTTCGTGGTCTGTCCAGCCGGATAGGCAACAAAACTCAGCAGGGCAGCAATCAGGACCACTGGGAGCGACCAGACCAGGACGAACCAAAGATTGGAGGCCAACCGCAGCCCATCGGGAACACGCTGTTCGTAGTGGCGGTGTTGCTCGAAGGCATGCAGAATGATGATCGTCACCGCGACCATCCCCGCCGGCACAATCACGGCCGGAACCGTCATCCAGAACGCGACGAGACACGGTTTGCGGCCAAACGGGGCGGCGCGCCGCATCGCCTTCCAGGCGGAGATGGACAGCACGATGGTCGCCGCGGGCACGGCGACAAACAGGACGCCTAGGAGCACGAGCCTACCCGCCGATCCCGCTCCCCTTCATCGATCCGATGCGGCTCAGCACGTAGCGGCCATCGATCGTGACCTTGCCCGCCTCCTCCGGCGCGGCGAAGGAAATCGGCTCCAGCAGGCGTTCCAGCACCATGTGCAGGCGGCGCGCGCCGATGTTGGCGTCTTCGGTGTTGAGCCGTTCCGCCAGCGCGGCGATCTCGTCGACGCCGTCGGCGGTGAACACGATCTCTACGCCATCGGTGCCCAGCAGCGCCTCGTACTGTTTGGTGAGCGAACTTTCCGGCTCCGTGAGGATGCGGCGGAAGTCGTCGCCCTTGAGCGCATCCAGCGTCACGCTGAGCGGGAAGCGGCCCTGCAACTCCGGCATCAGGTCTTCCACCGAGGCGTCATGGAACGCGCCCGCGGCGATGAAGAGCACGTGGTCGGTGCGAAACGGGCCGTGGCGCGTCTGGACGGTGCAGCCCTCGACGAGCGGCAACAAATCGCGCTGCACGCCGCCGCGCGAAACGTCCGGCCCCCCGGCCCCCCCCGCTGAAATCACCTTGTCGAGTTCGTCGAGGAAGACGATGCCGCCCTCCTCCGCGCGACGGATCGCCTCGCGCACGACGACTTCCTTGTCGAGCAGGCGCCCCGCTTCCCGCTCGATGAGCGCATCGCGTGCGCGCGCCACCGTCAGGGTGCGTTCGATCACGCGCGGCGGGGCGACGCGGTCGAGGAAGCCCTCCATGTCGATGCCCATCTGCTCGACGCCCATGGCGGAGAAGACATCGGTATTGGTGTTGGTCTTCTGCTCGAGCGAAATCTCGATGCGCTCGTTGTCGAGTTCGCCGGCGCGGAAGCGGCGTCGCAGATCGTCGCGCTGGCGGCCGCGCTCCTCGCGCTCCTCTTCCTCGATGGCGAAGTCGTCCCCCATCATGGCGTCGAGCACGGCTTCCTCGGCCGACTCCGCCGCCACGCCGAGAACACGCTCCTGTTCCTCCGCCTGCACCATCTGGACGCTGATTTCGACCAGGTCGCGCGCGATCGTTTCGACATCGCGGCCGAAGTAGCCGACCTCGGTGTACTTGGTCGCCTCGACTTTAATGAACGGCGCTTCGAGCAACCCCGCGAGGCGCCGCGCCAGTTCGGTCTTACCGACGCCGGTCGGGCCCGCCAGAATGATGTTCTTGGGTAGCACATCGGCGGCGAGCTTGGGATCGAGCTTCTGGCGGCGCAGGCGGTTGCGCAGCGCAATGCCGATGACGCGCTTGGCGTCCTGCTGGCCGATGACGAAACGGTCGAGGTAGGCGACGACTTGGCGGGGAGTGAGATTGTCCACGGGACGTGGAGTCTACTCGGCGCCGCCCGAAGAGCGCTGGGTGGCGCTCCTCTTCTCTTCGAGGGCGCGCACGCGCGCCTGGAGTTGCTTGAGTTCCGCCTCGAGCGTCTCGATGGCGCGGCGCTCTTTCTTCAACTCGGTGGTGAGGCGCGCGGTCTCCGCCTTCGCCTTGGCAAGGGCGGCGGCGGCCGCTTCGCGCGATCGGTCCGCCTCGGCGCGTTCGTGCTCCACCTTGGCCAGTTCGCCGCGCATGCGGTCATAGGCCGTGAACGCGCGCTCCCGCTCCAGCTGCAGGTCGAGCAGTCGATCGGAAAGCGCGTCGGCGCGCTTGCGGCGCTTCTCGTAGCGCGCGAGCAGATCATCGACGCGGATTTCCTCGTTGGCGTCCTTGAACTTGAGCGTCTCCATCTCAAGCAGACCAAGGTCGTCGATCGTCTGGCAGCCAGCGAGGCCGACCATCAACACGAGGAATACGGCGAGCCGCCCCATCCTCCTGATTCTGCCTCTCGATTCGCGCGCGTCCACACCCTAAACATCGGCAGATCCGGCTTTTCGCCCAAATCTGGCATTTCGTCGCCTCAAAGCGACAATTCCGCGCGATATGGAACGCACCCTCCTCCTCATCAAGCCCGACGGCATCCAGCGTGGCCTCGCCGGCCGCATCCTCTCCCGCTTCGAGGAGAAGGGTCTCAAGCTCGCCGGCCTCAAGGTCATGCGCATGACCCCCGAAATCGCGGCCAAGCACTACGCGCCGCACGTCGAGAAGCCGTTTTACGCGGGCCTCGTCAAGTACATGACCTCGGCGCCGATCATCGCCGCCGTCATCGAGGGCCCGCGCGCCATCGACACGATGCGCAAGCTCATGGGCGCCACCTTCGGCTGGAAAGCGGAGCCGGGCACCATCCGCGGCGACTTCTCCAACTCGACCGCCTACAACCTCGTCCACGGTTCCGACTCGCCCGAGGCGGCGGAGTTCGAGATCGGCCTCTACTTCAGCGCCGACGAAATCATCGACTACGAGCGCTCGATCGACAGCTGGCTGATCAGCGAAGACGACCAGTAGCGGTTAACCTGATGCCCATGAATAGGCATCGGGACGAACGCGGATTCAACCTCGGGGGCTGCCTCATCGCGGCCTTCGTCGTGGTTTTGATACTGGGCGGACTCGGTTACTTCGGCTTCCGCAAGGCGATGGACAAGGCAGGCGAACTCGTAGCCGGGCAGCTCCGCGAGAACCCCGTCATCGTCGAACACATCGGCGAGATCGACGAGGTCGACATGGACCTCGGCGAGACCGGGCAAGCGCAACTGGGCAAGGACTGGGCGGTCTGGTCGATCACCGGCTCGAAGGGGTCGGGCTTGCTCAAGCTGCACATTCCCACCGGGGACGAAGAGGAATCCGCATTCCAGATCAAGGCCGGCGAATTGCAGATGGAGGATGGAGAGAGCTACGACCTCTTTCCCGACGGTCCGCCTGCTTCGGAAGAGAAGACACCAGCCGAGAAGCAACCCGAGAAGACGGAGCCCGAGCCCGCTCCCGCGAAGAAAAAGTAGACCGCGCCCACCTGCCTGCGTCTTCTCCCATGCGCCTTCCCCTTTCCGATTGGAGCCGTGTCATCGCCGAGCAGCAGGCGCTCGTGGGCATGCACGTGGACAACGTCTATCAGGTCGATCCGCGCGCGTTTCTGCTCAAGCTGACGCCGGGCAAGCTGTTCGTCCTGGTGGACGTCAACCGCGAACGCGCGCGCCTGCTGGTGACGGAGGATCCGCCGCCGATTCCCGACCGGCCGCCGATGTTTGGATCGATCCTGCGACGGGCGCTGCGGGGCGGTCGGCTCACCGCCATTTCGCTGCTCGGCGAAGACCGTCTCGCCGCGCTCGACATCGAGGTGGGCGGCGAACCGCGGCGGCTTGTGCTGGAAGCGATCGCCGCGCATCCCAACCTGCTGTTGCTCGACGCGCACGGCAAGGTGGAGCGCGTCATGGACGGCGAGGTCGCGAAAAAGCGCGGCAACCCGATTGGCGCGGACTACACCCCCCCGCCGCCCCCCAAATTTCGTCCGGAGGAGTCGCTGCTTCCCGATGACATCGAGCCCGGTGACTTTGCCGCCAACTTCCATTTCGACCGGCTTGCGCGCGAAGGGGTTTCGACCGCCAAGGCGGATAAAGAAGAGCGCCAGCGTGAACGCAATCTGGAGCGCCTGCGGCGTGCGCTTAAGGGGGTCGCGGGGGACGAGAAGAAGCTTCCCGACGCGGCGGAGCTACGCAAGCAGGGCGAACTGCTGTTGGAGCACTTTCCCGCGCTCACCACCGGCATGAAGAAGTTTCGTGGCGTGCCGCTCGACCCCAAGCTGCAGCCCAACGAGAACATCGATCGCATCTTCCAGAGCGCGCGCAAGGCGGAGCGGGCGGGCCCGGCGCTGGCGGCGCGGCGTACCGAACTGGAGGCGATGTTGGCGCGCGTGGAGGCGGGCGAACACCTCTCGGACAACGCGCTGCCCGGGCGCGGCAAGGGCAAGCAGCCGCCCCGCAAACCCTATCGCGTCTTCCTGGCCAAGAACGGCGATCGCATTCTCGTGGGCAAGGGCGGTCGCGACAACGACGAGACGACGATGAAGGTGGCCAACCACAACGACATCTTTCTGCATGTGCGCGGCACGCCCGGGGCGCATGTGATCGTCCCGGTGCGCAAGGGCGCGGAGGTGGCCGACCAGACGCTGCTCGACGCCGCCCATCTCGCGCTGCACTACAGCAAGATGAAGCGCGCCGACAAGGCGGATATCACCTGGACACCGCGCCGCAACGTGAAGAAGCCCAAGGGGGCCAAGGCGGGACTGGTGACCGTGACCCGGGAAAAAGTGCTCCACCTGCGTCGCGAACCGGAACGCCTCGCGCGGCTACTTATGGCAATTGAAGACTCCGAATGACCGATTCGTGACAGCCCGCGGGCATCTTCCCCGGATGGTACGAATGGTAGCGACGCTGGTTCTCGGCGCACTCTTGATCGGTTGCGGCCTGATCTTCCCGGCCAAGACCGAAGACGCGGACAAGGAAAAGGTCAAGTGGGCCGAACATCGCCAGCGGGCGGCGCAATACTACGACGGCGGTGACTTCATCCGCGCCGCCGCGCAGTACAAAAAAGCGCTCAACATCAAGCCCAAGCACATCATGACGCAGTTGGGCTACGCGTACAGCCTGACGAACACCAAGCACGTGCCCAACATCATGCTCGCCATCAAGGTGTTCGAGGACGAGATCCCCCAGCAAAGCAACCTCGACTACGAGGTAAAACGCATCTACGGAGCGGCCGACGGCTACCGCATGCTGGCCGTGCAGTACCGACGCCGCGCCGACAGCCGCGAAAACAAGGGGTTGCTCAAGCAGGCGGCCGAGGACCGCGTCTTCTCGGCTAATCACGCAAACTCCGGCATCGTCGGGTACGAACGAGTGCTGGCGATCGACCACGAGATGGAGGCGCGCAAGATCGCGTCGCCCCTGCGGGCGAGCGCCTCACTCGCCCCACTCGCCCACCTCGGCATCGGCGTCTGCTGCATCGTGCTCGGCGACCGCAAGAACCAGGCACCCCTCGACCGCGCCATTGAAGAGATCAACACCTACGCGCAGACCGCCGCCAACGCGCGAAATTTCTGGGAGATGCGGCGCCAGAAGAAAATGCAGGTCGAACCGATGGCCGGCACCCAGATTCCCGGCTCCGGCGCGGCCGCGGGCGGGGTCGAGGATCGCCGTCGCTACGACGAACTCATCAAGGGCACGATCGCAAAAGAAGCGCTCGTGCGCCAGTTGCTGGTGCAGACCTACATGTATCTCGAGCGCTATCCCGACGCGATCGACCAGTGCACGCGTGTGGTCGAACTCGACGACACCGCGCCCGATGCGCTCTATTACCGCGCCCGCGCCTACGCGCTTCTCAAGCCGCCGCAGTACGAGCGCGCCGTCGAGGACATGAAGGAGTACCGCAGCCGCCAGGATCTGAGCCGTCTCACCCAGAAGGTCATTCAGATCAACAAGCTCATTCGCTCCTACGAACGCAAGCTACATGAGCAGAAGAAGCAGGCCGAGGCGGATCGGACCACGAACGGGTAGCTTGCGATTCGGCTTTGAGCCTTGTGCTTTGGGCTTTGCGCAGCAACCAGTTCGTCACCCGGCAACGCGGTCGGGTTGGGGCCTCGAATTCCCACTCGGCCTGCCCTGTGGACAATCGAGGCCCCTGAGTCATCGCCCAATGTGGAGGTGTCCTGGTCGCGACGCAAAGCCCTGAGCCCAAAGCCCAAGGCCGTTCGCTAACGTGACCAAACGTTGTTTGAGTGGATGGGATCCAGCAAGACGCGCTCGGAATCGAGTTCGATGCGTTTGGCATTGCCGGTCCACCGTAGTTCGCCTTCGCCGTTCTTGAGCGGGACTTGAATGGTCTGGACGCCGTCTTCGGTCTCGACGCGGCAGGGCACTTCGCCGTCGGGCCACTTCGCATCGAGGCAACGGACACGCGCGCGGCGTGCGGAGACATCGACCTCGTCCAGGGCGAAGTCCGGTAGCCGACTGGTTCCGGCGTAGTAGGCGATGTCGGCGGGCGTGCCGAGTGCCGTGGCGAACGCGTCCAGGTCGAGCAGCTTGCCGGCGCGCGAACGGGTCAGCTCGCCGAGGCGCTGCTTGAACGCCTCGCTGCGCATGCGCTGCTCCAGCCGTCGCAGCACAAGCGCGCCGCGCCAGTACGCGACGCGTGGTGCGTCCACGCCGCTCGCATCGCTGAGCGTCGGCTCGTTGGCGATAAGCCCCTGCTTGCCGCGCCGCAGATCGAGGCCGGCCATGTAAGCGGCCGCGTGCGCACGCCAGAGCCGCTCCTCCGCATCGCCGCCGAGCAGTTGGCCGGTCACCTTGATGCCGCACCACTGCGCGGTGCCTTCGCGCAGCCACGTTCCGCCACGACCAATCACGGGCGTGGCGACGCTGTGCCCCCACCACGCGTGCGAACACTCGTGCGCCAGATGGTTGAGCCAACGAATGCGACTCATCGCGCCGGGTGTCGCGGTGCGATGAAGCACGACGAAGTTGCCGCCGCAGTAAGAAGGCGCGGGACGCACCGCCGGATCGATGACGACGCGAAAGCTCTTGTCGGCGCGCTTGCCGAACCACTTCTCCAACGTGTCCAGCACCTGCTCGACATCGGCCAGCAGAGCGTCCGCGTCAACCTCGAGTCCCGCTGGCGCCAGCAGTTGCAGCGTCCCGCGATCGTGCACCTTGTAGTCACCCACGACGAGCGACAGAATCTGCACCGGCCGCACCGTCTTGAAGCGCCAGCCGTTCTTCATCGGCTCCACCTCGCCGGGCGCCGCCGCCCATCCCGGCGTGATCACTTCCACCTCGGCGTCGAAGCGCTGATTCGCCATCGTCGGCAGCCAGAACGAGGTGAGGTGCGTCTGAATGCTCCCGCCCCGCGCATAGGCGGCCCCCGCACCCCCACCCGGCAGCCACAGGTAGTCGAAACGCAGCGTGGTGGTGGCGCCGGGGGGCAGCGCGGGCTTCGGGTGCACGGCGAGCAGTTGCGGCACATGGACCTGATTTCCGGCCACGATTTTCACGAGGGCATCGATGCCGCCCCCCACAACCGAGCGTGCCACCGGTTTTCCCTCGTGGATCACCTGCAACGCCTGGATTTTCCGCGTGAGGAGAAAATGGAGGGGGCCGGGGGACCGGACTTTGAGCCGGATATCACACTGAATCCGCGCGCCCAGCGGGATCGGCTCGACCCGCACCTTGCACGATTCCATGGAATAAGTGCCGTACTGCCGGATCAGCGCCTCGCCGTATTGGACCGGGGCGGATTGGAGAACGACGAATAGTAGGGCGATCATGAAAAACGGACCCCGGGGGGCGTTCCTTATACTGGAGATGATGATTCGCGGGGCCTTACTCGTCGGACTGCTCGCGGCCGCGGCCGCGGCGGGACCGACTCGCATGATCGAGTTCGCTGACGGGCGCAAAAAGACCGTCGTGCTCGAGGCGTGCAACGACGACGTGTTGACCTACAGCCAGGTGGGCAGGAAGACCGACGTCGCGTGGACGAAACTCAAGCCGCGTTCCGCGCTCATGGCGCGCAAGGAACTCACCTCGTACGACGATCCCGCCAAGCGTCTCGCGCTGGCGGAGTTCGCGCGGCGCCTCAAGCTCTTCCCGGAGGCGATCGAGGAATACGAGATCGCCCACGCACTCGGTGCGATCGACGAAGCGACCTATGACGACAGGGAAAAGCAGGTCGCCAAGGAAGAGGTCGCGCATCTGACCGCCGTGATCGACACGCTGCTCAAGAGCAAGGCGGAACCGACCGTCTGCCTCGACGCGATCAAGCGCCTCAAGAGCCGCTACCCCGACCACCCCAAGAACGCGGACTACGCGCCGCACATCAAGGCGCTGGTCGAGATTCTTGCGCAGCGCAAGGAGACCGAGCAGAACAAGGTGGTCGAGGCGAAGGAGAGCAAGGAACTCGCGGCACTCCGCAAGGCTGTCGAAAAGCAGGAGGCGAAAATCGCCAAGGCGCTTTCGAGAGCGGAGAAGGTGCGCGAGAACGCCCCCGACGCGATCAAGAAGCGCACCATATCCGGCGTCAAGAAGGCGCTCATCGAACCGCGCGGCGCCGAGAGGTACTACAAACAGGCACGCAAGCTGTTGCGCGATCTCGCGCGCATCGACCGCCAGTTCCGCATCGTGGACCGCAAGAAGCTGCAGGCGCGCTTCGATGTCATCGCCGTCGATCTGGTCGAGTGCTACCTGCCCGTCGCGCGCATGATGATGCGCGAGCGCAACTACAAGGGTGCCGTCAAGATGGTCGAGAAGATCCTCTTCTACGATCCCATCAACGAAGAGGCGCTCGACATGGGCCGCGAGATCCGCAAGAAGCGCATCCACTTCAAGGCGAGCGACAGAACCGGCATCAAGGGCCCGATCGTCACGCCGAAATAAGAGAGGCTTGATGCTTGAAGCTGGAGACTTGAAGTCGCCAGCGCATCGGCTAGCGCTCGCGCTTCGTGAACGTGCCGTCCTTGCTCAACCAGCCCGCTTGGCCATCCAGCGTTGCCGGGCAGCGTCCCCCCGCGAATGTTCGAAGCGACTCGTAGCGATACGGGATGACGAGCTTGCCGCGCGTGTCGATCATGCCCCAGCGGAGGTGCGGTCGGTCGCGACCGCGAATCACTTTGGAAATCGCGACCCCGGCGAGGCCCTCGCGGAAGCTCAACGCGCCCTTGTAGATGGCGGGCAGCTTGAGCGCTCCCGTGCGATCGATGAAACCCCACGCACCGTGATCGAACTCGACGGGCGCAAGTCCGCTTCCGAATGCGCCCGCCCCGGTGAACCGCGCTTCGATGACGAGCTTGCCGCCCTCTGCGACGAACCCGAACTTGCCGTCGAGCACGACGCC
>CBDURV010000090.1:0-10399 GCA_965369495.1 uncultured bacterium | reverse complement strand
CCGCGGCCGAGGCGGCGGCGGCATCGAACAGCAGGCTGCGCGACCGCCGCGACAACATGTCGTCCACCGTGCGCGCCATCTCCTGCCGACACGCCCAGACCACCTCGGCGCGCGTCAGGGCAAGGCCGTCGTGCACCACGTCGCCCATTTGCAGCGCCTCGATCGACGCCGCGTCCGAGCCGTAGTACGCGAGTCGCCCGAACCGCTCGGCATTGAGATGGAAGCCGTGGATCGGCAGCCGCTTCGTCGCGCACTCGCGCGGCTCCAGGCCGCCCAGCAGGATCGCCTGCTCGACGCAGTCGTCGGCCATCCGGCGATAGGTCGTCCACTTGCCGCCGGCGATGGTGAGCAGCCCCGACATGGGATCGACCAGAATCGTGTGCTCACGCGAAAGAGCCGCCGTGTCGGCCGCGTCCCCCGCCCTCACCAGCGGTCGAATGCCGGCGAACACGCTACGAATGTCCGCGCGCGTGGCGGGGCGCGCGAGATAGCGGTTGGCGGTGTCGAGAATGAAATCGATCTCGCCCTCCTGCGCGCGCGGCTCCAATTCGATCGTCTCGATGGGCGTGTCCGTGGTTCCGACGATCGCGACGTCATGCCACGGAATGGCGAACATGACGCGCCCATCGCTCGTGTGCGGCACCATGATGGCGGAGTCGCCCGGCAGGAACGACTTGTCGAGAACGATGTGCACGCCTTGGCTGGGCGCGATGATGGAGGGGGCTGCGGGGGCATCGAGGCGGCGCACGGCATCGGCGAACGGGCCGGTGGCGTTGATCACGACACGCGCGCCCACGACGTGTTCCTCGCCCGCCTCGAGATCGCGCACGACGACCGACTCGATGACGCCCGCGGGGTCTTTTCCGAAGCCCACCACCGGCATGCGGTTGACCACGAGCGCCCCCTGCCCCGCCGCCGTCTGCGCAAGATTCACGGCAAGGCGCGCATCGTCGAACTGCCCGTCGTAGTAGAGCGTGCCGCCGCGCAGGTCCGTCTGCTGAATGGACGGAATCGCCGCGATCACTTCGTCTTCCGTCAGCATGCGCGAGCGGCCGAAGCCATAGCGACCGGCCAGCAGGTCGTAGACCTTGAGACCGATGCCGTAGAACGGCGACTCCCACCACTCGTAGCTGGGCACGACAAACGCGAGGTCGCGGACGAGGTGCGGCGCGTTGCGCAGCAGGAGTCCTCGTTCCTTGAGCGCCTCGGTGACCAGCGCGATGTTTCCCTGCTGCAGGTAGCGCACGCCTCCGTGCACCAACTTGGTGGAGCGACTCGAGGTGCCACTGGAGAAGTCCGCCTGCTCGAAGAGCGCCACCTCGTAGCCGCGCGAGGCGGCGTCCACGGCGATACCCAGGCCGGTTGCGCCGCCCCCGATGACGACGATGTCCCAGGGCGCGCTGCGGTCTTGCAGGCGCGCGATCATGTCATCGCGGTTCATTGCTCCCATCCCTTCGTTCGCTCGATCGCCTTGTGCCAGCCCGCCAGCAGCACAGCGATCTGTTCGCCTCCCGCCTTCGGTTCGAAGACGCGATCCACCGAGCGCTCCCGCGCGAGCGCATCGGTCGAGTCCCAGACACCGGTCGCGAGCCCGGCCATGTAGGCGGCGCCCAGCGCGGTGGTCTCGAGGACGCGCGGCCGCTCGACCGGGATTCCCAACAGATCGGCCTGTATCTGCAGCAGCAGGTCGTTGGCGGCCGCTCCGCCATCGACGCGCAGCGCCTCGAACCGCTGACCGGCGTCCGCCTCCATCGCCCGCACGAGATCGTAGACCTGGAAGGCGATCCCCTCGAGTGCGGCGCGTGCGATGTGTGCGCGCGTCGTGCCGCGCGTGAGGCCGAACGCCGCGCCGCGCGCGGAGGCATCCCAGTGCGGCGCGCCGAGTCCGGCGAACGCGGGAACGAGGTAGACGCCGCCGCTGTCGGGCACGCTGCGCGCGAGCGGTTCGATCTCCGCCGTCGAGTCGATCATGCCGAGCCCATCGCGCAGCCACTGGACGACCGCCCCGCCGACGAACACACTGCCCTCGAGCGCATACGTCGTCACCCCGCCAATGCGCCACGCGACGGTGGTCAGCAAGCCGTGCCGTGACCACGGCGTCGCGGCACCCGTATTCACCAGCAGGAAGCAGCCCGTCCCGTAGGTGTTCTTGGCGAGGCCGGGCGTGAAGTTCGCCTGACCCGCGGTGGCCGCCTGCTGGTCACCGATGAGCGCCGCAATCGGAACGCCGTGCAGCGCACCCTCGATCGTCACGTCGCCATAGACCTCGGAACTGTCGCGCACGTCGGGCAGCAGCGCACGCGGGACACGCAGCAGCGCCAGCAGGTCGTCGTCCCATGCCTGCGCGTGAATATCAAAGAGCATCGTGCGCGAGGCGTTGCTCGCATCGGTGATGTGCAGGGCGCCGCCCGAAAGGTTCCACGCGATCCAGCTGTCGATCGTGCCGAACGCCAACTCGCCCCGCTCGGCACGCTCGCGCGCTCCCTCGACGTGGTCGAGCAGCCACGCGATCTTGGTGCCCGAGAAGTAGGCGTCGATGACCAGGCCCGTCTTGCGCATGACAACGCCCTGCATGCCGTCGGTGTGCAACCGGTCGCAGACATCGGCGGTGCGGCGGTCCTGCCAGACGATGGCGTTGTGGATCGGCGCACCGGTGGCCCGATCCCAGACGACTGTCGTTTCGCGCTGGTTGGTAATGCCGATGGCCGTGATCGCCCCGACACGGCCGGCCACCTCTTCCGCCACGGCGCGCTGCGTCTCCCAGATCTCCAGCGGGTCGTGCTCGACCCAACCGGGACGCGGAAAGTGCTGCTCGAACTCGCGCTGCGCGGACGCGACAATCGAACCGCTCTCGTCGAACGCGATGGCGCGCGAACTGGTGGTGCCCTGGTCAAGCGCGAGTATCAGCGGCATGGTTCCTCTGCCCAAGGATACGCGAGTAGGCCGTCCAAGCGCAGCGCAGGCGCGCTACCACAGGCGCCCGCCGTTCGGCACCGGCCGCTCGGGTACCGCCAGCACAGGTTCGCCGTCGGCGTCGGGAAAACCGAGCACGAGGCACTCGCTCATGTGCGAGCCGATCTGCTTGGGCGGAAAGTTCACCACCGCTGCGACCTGGCGTCCAACGAGAGTCTCGGCGCTGTAGCAGCGCGTCAGTTGCGCCGACGAACGCAGCACGCCCAATTCATGCCCGAAGTCGATCCGCAAGAGCAGCGCGGGTTTGCGCGCGCCCTCGGCCGCCGACGCCTCCAGCACGGTCCCGACCCGGATATCAACCTTGGCGAAGTCGTCGTAGGCAATCGGCACGACGGACAGGCTACAGCGCCGCGACTGCTCGGCGCAACTCGTCGGCGATCGCCAATGCGCTCTGCTTGCCGCGCGGACGGTCGCCGAAGGTGAGCGGCGCCCCGAAGGTCGCCGAAACCGCGTGCGGCCGCGGCAGGCGCGTTCCTTTCGGCCAGGCGCGCTGCGCACCGCGGATGCGACAGGGAACGACCGGCACGTCGCTGCCCGCCACGATCAGCCCCACGCCCGGCAGGAAAGCCCCCATTTCGCCATCGCGCGAACGCGTCCCCTCCGGGAAGAGGATCAGGACATTGCCCGGTGTCTGGATCAGCGCGCGGCAGGTGCGCAGCGTTGCGGTGCCTGCGGCATCGCGCGCGAAGGGGAGCGCGTTGACGCAAACCGTGGCGAACGCGAGACGCGGCACGCTTTCGAAGAAGTAGTCCTTGGCCGCCGCGGGAAACGCGCGATGCAACCGGCGCAGTGGCAGCGTGTGCTGGATCGCCGCCACATCGAGATGGCTCTGGTGGTTGGCCACGATGACGCACGCACCCGCAGGGATGTGCTCGGCGCCCTCGACACGCATTCGATGGTAGAGACGCATCCAGCCGCGTATCAACAGGGCGCTCATCGACCGCAGCCCGTAGACAACCAGGTCGGGCTCGCGCGGATAGCCCTCGAGCCGTTGCAGGATCGACTTGTCGAGATCCGGTGCGGTGTCGTAGCTCCACTCGGGCGGGTCGCTCACGTCCGAATATCCTGGCAGTAGTGAATCATGTGAAAGAAGAGCGGGGCGACGAAGATGAGGCTGTCGATGCGGTCGAGCACGCCGCCGTGGCCGGGAATCATCACGCCCATGTCCTTGATGCCCAGGTCGCGCTTGATGACGCTGATCGACAGATCGCCCAGTTGCCCCCCGACCCCCACGATCACACCCGTCAACAGCAACTGCGGCACGCTCAGGTTCGGAAGCGCGAAGCGACAGCAGAACGGCAGCGCCAGCGAGACGGCGAGACCACCCAGCGATCCGCCGATCGTCTTGTTGGGACTGATGTTGGGACGCAGCGGTCGGCGACCGAAGAGCTTGCCGCTCACGTACGCGGCGATGTCGTTCGCCTCGACCGCGAACACGAGATACATGAGATAGCCGTACGCGTGCGGCGAGTTGGTCAAGAACGCGAGGTGCGCAAACATCCAGCCGACGTAGACGAAGCCGATCGTCGCCAGCGCCATCATCTGCAGTTGCCCGCGCGTTCTGTCGCGCAGGATCGGGACCATCAGGATCAGCGCGACGACGTAGACGGGCATCGTGTCGAACATGCCCAGCCAGCCGGGCGCGCCTGTTTCCGGATCGGGCACCCAGCAGGTCACACCCACGGCGATGATGCCGAGGTAGACGGCGCCCGTCATCCACCAGTCGTTGTAGAGACCGGTGCCGCGCGCGAACTCCTTGAACCCGAGCAGACCGAGCGCCGTCAGGAAGATGATCGTCGCTTCGCGGCCGAGGAAGACCGCCAGCAGGAACGCCGGCACCATGAACAGCCAACCGCGAAACGAACTCCAAGCGTGGGAGATGTCGCGGCGCGCGCCGAAGCGCAGGACGCTGAGCACTATGCCGCCCAGCGCCAAAAGACCGAGCGTGATGCCGGCGAAGCGCAGGAAGACGGGATCGTGCATGGCCGTGCGCCAATTCATGCATCCGCCTGTAGCGCGGCGAGAATGCGCTTGAGCCGAACGACCACGCTTTGCACGCAGCCGAGGAGCACCGCAATCAGCGTCCACTGCATCCAGGGCGCGTCGGGCCCCCAGAGCGTGAGCGCCGAACCGACCGCGAGCGCCACCATGCGCCACGGCTTGGCCATCACGCCGCTGAACTCGCGCTGCACGCCGAGCGCCTGCCCGAAGGTGCCCACATAGGCGACCAGCAGCGACGCGATGGCCGCCCAGTATCCGAGGAACGGGTTGACCAGACCGCTGTGCGCGACGCCGACGAAGATCAACACGTCCGAAACGCGATCGGGCAGGTCGTTGAGCACCTCGCCCCACTTGCTCGCCTTGCCCGACGCCAGCGCCACCATGCCGTCGAGCATGTTGAGCCAGAGGCGCACGAAGCAGAAGGCGCTGGCGGGAACCAGCAGCCACGGAACGCGGCCTGCAAAGACGAAGCAGACGGCTGCCGCCGCCGCCGCGACCATCGACGAGAGCGAAATCGTGTTGGGATGGATGCCGAGTCGCACGCAGAAGCGCGTGCTGGCCCGCGCGGTCAAGCGGAACAGGTCGGCGATCGGTCGCCGCGAGGTGGGCTCGTATTGATCCATTACGCCACCGCGGTCGCGCTGCGTCCGAGTCCCAGTGCGCAGTGCACGTAGACGGCGCCGTGCGCGCGGTCGATGGCCGCGGCGACGCTGGCGAGGATCGATTCGTCGGGTCGCGTCAGGTCCATTACCGGGAAATTATAATAGTCGAGCGCGCGCACCGCACGGGGAACACTGTGCTCCGCCGTCAGGTCGATCACCGTCGTCACGCCAAGATCGCGCAGGCGGGCGCAGACGCGCGCATCGGGCAGGCGCCCGATGTAGACACCGTCGGACACGCGCACCACGCCGCGCCGGTCGCGCGACCAGAACCAGCAGCGCGTCAGCCACAGCCCGAACAGGTAGGGCGCCAACACGATGCGCGCGGGAATGGACAGGTAGCCCGCGTACTTACGGAACACACGCGGCCCGAGTCCGCCGTAGCCGAGCGCCACGATCAGCAGCGAAAGCGAGATCCACCCCGAGAGCAGCAGATGCAGCCCCAGGAACAACACGCCGCCCGCGGCCAACCCGTAGACGAGCGCCAACTTACGACTCGGTGCGCCCGAGACCCGTACGTCCTCCCGCGCAATGAGACCGGTCGGGAAGAGATAGAAGACCAGCAGTCCAAGCCCCGCGCCCCCCACAAGATCGATTAGATGGTGCTGATGCGTCAACACGGTCGAGGCGGTAATCAGCACGAACCAGCCGTGCATCAACCAGCGCCATCCTCCGCGCAGATGGCGGTGGTAGGTCCAGCGCAGGATGAATGCGATCGTCACGTGCAGGCTGGGAAAGAGGTTGTACGGCTTGTCGAATGCGTAGAGCGAGGCGAAGAGGGGGTGCAGGGGGCCGGAGACCGTCGCACGCTCGAAGCCGGGCGTGAGCGGCATGACGAAGAAGAAGATTCCCGCAATGCCGATCGCCGTGACCAGCCGTCGCACCAGAACGCCCACCTCGCGGCGCGTCGAACAGACGAACGGCGCCGCGACGAAGAAGAGATCGAGCGACACGTAGGGAACGACCATCCACGCCATGAACGGGATGGAGAGTTCCCACGGCGCGAACCACTGCTCCGCCCTCCCCGCCGCCAGCGCGTTGGTCACCTGGTAGACCAGCATGAACAGCGCGGAACAGCCCGCGGCGGCGGCGATCCGGTAGCGCATTACTCGCTCCGCAGGCGCGCCAACGAAACGGTGAAGATGCCGTCGTCATCGATCAGCATGTCCAGCTTCTCGAAGCCGGCCGCGCGCACGAGGTCGTCCATCTCCTCCTGCGTGCGGCGCCGCATCGTCCAACGTTCACCCTCGCGGTTGGGCAGGACGCGGCTGATCATCTCCAGCTGCGGATGCCACGGCTGACCGGTGTAGATGAGGTAACCGTCGCCACCTTGCAGAGCCTGCGCCATGCCCCGTAGCGACGCAAGCACCGCCGTGTTGTCGGGGAAGAGTTCGTACAGACCGGAGACGATGCCGATGTTGGCCGACTCGGCCGCGACGGAGGCCGGGTCGAATGCGTCCCCCTGCTCGAACCGCACGTTCTCCAGCCCCATGCGTTGGGCGAGCGCGCGGCCCGCTTCGAGGTTGGCCGGCGTGTGGTCGCGCAACACCGCCGACGCGTTGATCTCCGGCATGGCGGCCAGCGCGTCGAGCACATAGCGCCCGGCGCCGGTGGCGATGTCGAGCAGGCGCACGTCGCGATCCTCGCCGGCGACGGCCCGCATGGCGCGCGCCAGCATGCGCTCGAGGTTGACCTTGCGCTGCCGAATGCCGCGCCATCCGACGCTGCTGAGGTAGGCGCGATCGATTAGCGCTCCGATACCGAGGGCACCGCGCGCGCGGTTTTCGTAGACGTAGTCGAGCGTGCGTCCGGAATCGAAGCCGGTCTTGAGACCGAGTCGAATGCCGCGGCTCAGTCGACCACCCGTGCGCATCGCGAGGCGCTGCGCGCGGTAGCCGATTCCGCGCAGGGAGGGCGGGGCCAGGAGCCGCTCGTACTCCGCGAAGGTGTAGCCCACACGGTCGGCGTCCAGCAACGGCGTGCGCGGCTCGAAGTCGCGGGCCAGGAAGGCGCGCACCTCTTCGAAGACGAGCTCGCGCTCCTTTTCGTGCAGCAGGTCGTGATACATGCCGTCGAAGAGGCGCATGCGCTTTTCGGCCGAGCCGAGTTTTTCGAAGAACTGGCGCTGCACGCGCGTGCTGACGACCCAATCGGATCCGCCCGACAGCAGCAGCGTCGGCACGCGAATCGCGCCCGCGTCCGCCACGATGCGGCGCGCCGTGTCATGCATGTCGAGCAGCACATCGACCGAGATGGAGCGCGTGATGTGCTCGTCCGCGTCATACAGGCGCGCCTGCTCCTCGTCATGGGTGAGCATGCGCGCCTTGACGTAGCTCGTGACGAAGGCGGGCTTGCCGCGCTTGAAGCGGCGCACCACGCGCAGGCCGGGAATCGCGAACGGCACATAGAGCCTCACCTTGAAGGCGGGCGTCACCAGCACCAGCGAGCGGATGCGCGGCGCATAGTCGTGCACCCACGAGGTCACGGCGACGGCGCCCACGCTGTGCGCGAGCACGGAAATGTCTTCCATCGCCAGTCCGTGCGCCGCGCAGAGGTGGCGCATGAACTCGTCCACGTCGCGCACCAGGCGCGCGAACCCGGGGGCGTGGCCACGCTCGCCATCGGAGCGACCATGTCCACGCGCGTCCCAGGCGAAAACGGCTGTGTCCGACAAGCCCAGCGCCTCGACGACATCCGCGAGGCGTCCGGAGTGCTCGTGACCGCGGTGGAAAAGCACCAGCGCGCGCCGCACGGGCCGCTCAGGCACCCACGCGCGATAGAAGATGTGGGTGCCGTCCCCCAGGCGCATCGTGTGGCTGGCGGCGGCGGGCGCGGTCGGTGTCTCTTGTAGCTTCATGATCCTCTCCCCGGGTCCGCGTCTTCCTGATTGCGTCCCCAAGGAGAGGTTATCGATAGCCTTGCGATTGTCAGGCTACTCGTAGTGCCTCATTTAATAAGTGCTACTTATCGATGGCGCCGATGTACCGGAACTCGTCGGGGGGCGTTCCGTCGCACGCGCCGGAGAGGATCGCCTCGACGCCGTCGAGGGTGTCGGCCAGCGGCACATCCTTGCCCGGGCGATCGCCGAAGTTCGGCGCCGTATGGAAGGGCGACGACATGAACGCCTCGAAGCGCTGCGCTCGCTCCACCATCGTGCGCTGCTCGCCGGGCAACGCGGCGATGCGCGCCCCTGCACCCTCTTGCCGACGACGGGCGGCGCCGTAGGCACGGCAGGCGAGGTACTCGAGCAAAACGGTATCGACCGTCAGCGGGCGCGCCTGCTCCAGTAGCGCGAGTGCTTCGGTCCGCAGGCGCGCATGACGCTCGCTGACTACCACGCGCGACCGCGAGTGGAACGGATCGACGGCGGGCCAGAGTTGGCGGATGGCCAGCAGCGGCGAGCAGTAGAGACTCGCATCGGTGAATTCGCTCGTGGACGCGAACTCCGGATCGGTCGCGCGGTCACTCAGGATCCAGGCGATGTCCCGATCGAACGATTCGTACTCCTCCCTCAGGTCGCGCACCAGCGACGGCTCGGAGCGATCGGCAAGATAGAAAAGTTTGGGCCCCTGCGCCGGCAGGCGATGGCGCAATTCAACCGTCAACGCCATCTTGCCGGTGCCCGCGGTGCCAAACATCGCCACGTTGCCCCGCTCGGGAAGCGGGCAGAGAAAATCGACCGACTTGATGCCGGTCTCCCAGAAACCGGCGCCATCGTCACCGAGCGTCGCGACGATCGATTCGAGCCGCTCGTCGTCGGGCAAGGCGGCGGCGTACGTTCCACCGCTGGCGGTGCGGTTCAACACGTCTTGCCCGACGGCGGGAGCGTCACCGCCGACCACGGCGCAACGCACGACGCCGTCGCCGAGATCCTGCAATACGCGCAGGTTCGGCTCGGCGCGCGCCGGGGAGAGCGCATCGAAGACATCGGGTTGCGCGTCGGGGGAAAAGCGCACGTCGGCGACGGGGCCGTCCACACGCAGGACACAGCCCGCTTCGGGAATCTCGAAGTTCATGGTTCTTCCTTTCAGGAGCCGTCGCGCCAAGTGCAACCGGTTGTTGACCGTCGTCGCGGGCAGATCGAGAAACGCCGCCACTTCCCGCTGCGGGCAGCCGCGCAGGTAGTGCAGCACGACCACCTCACGCAGCGGCCGCGGCAACGCGCGCACGCGGGCAAGCAGCCCGGCATGCGTTTCGTTGCGCGCGGCGTCCCGCCAGGGCTCCGCATCGACGCCGATCTCGGGAAGGTCCGTTTGTCCGAGATCGCGTCGGCGCAGCAGGCGGTAGCAGCGGCGGCGCACGATGGTGCGCAACCACGCACCTCGTGCCTCCTCGTTCCGAATCCGGTCCCACGACCGAATCGCCTCGACGAACGCATCCTGCACCGCATCCTCGGCCAGATGATGGTCCCCCAAAACGGCGAGCGCCGTTCCGAAGGCGAGGTCGCGATAGCGTTCCAGCTCCATGTCTGCCTACTAGCCCGCATAACTCATGAGGCGCGGGCGCATCGGGAGCAGTTCTTCCGGTCGTGAACACCAGGACGCGGCACGGCGCGGTTTTCGATCTACAGCGTGCCCTTCTGGGCGAGGACAGATCGTCGAGATCAAAGAGAGAGTCCGAAGGCGACCCGGAGGGGTCGTCGAGGGCGAACGATGCAGAGATCGGCGATCTGGTCCGGCCAGAAGCCGCGCCTCATGAATTATGCAGGCTGGCGCCATCGTTCGCAGCAGGACATCGTTGAAACCCTGCATGGCATCTAGTCTACT
>CBDURV010000089.1:0-10524 GCA_965369495.1 uncultured bacterium | reverse complement strand
AGCGCGGCTGATCCATGACGCGCGTGAAGAAGTCGGGGCGCGTCTTTACCGGTGCGGGCGTCGGCCCATTCTTCGGAGGAACCGCTTCGGGCGGAACCGCGTGAAATCGCTTGTGGGCCGGCCGTGACTCGGGGGCGAGTTCGAGCGGGTCGTGGGATTCGGCGGGACCTTGGATCACCCGCGCATTGTAGCGGCGCGCCACAGCGGCGTTTTGCCGTTATCCCACCGATGTCAGCAGGAACTTGAGATAGCGGCCTTCGGGGCAGGTCGTCAGGACGGGGTGGTCGGCGGCCTGTCCGCCACGGTGCAGGATGCGGACGTCCTTGTTGAGGTCGTAGGCCGCCTCGCGCAGCGTCTGCTCGAAGTCGGGTTCATCGACGACCCCCGAGCATGATGCGACCGCCAGCAGTCCGTCCTTCGTGACCACACGCATGGCCCGCAGGTGCAGGTCGCGGTAGGCGCGCAACGCCTTTTTCACATGGCTCCGTTCGCGGGCGTAGCGCGGCGGGTCGCAGACGACGAAGTCGAACTTGCGCCCGGCGCGGTGGAAGCGGTCGAGTGCTTCCTTCGCGTCGCCCCGTTCGAAGCTCACGTGGCGGCAGTTGTTGAGCATGGCGTTTTCCGCGGCGAGGCTGAGCGCGCGCCCGGAACTGTCGATGCCGACGACCTCCTCGGCGCCGTTGACCGCCGCGTAGAGGCCGAAGCCGCCGGTGTAGCAGAACAGGTCGAGCACGGAGCGGTCGCGGAACAGCCGTGCGACATGCCGTCGGTTGTCGCGCTGGTCGGCGTAGAAGCCGGTCTTTTGGCCCGCGCCGATCGCGACGCGGAACTGGATGCCGTTTTCCGAGATCGTAATCGCTTCGTCGGGCGCCTCGCCGCGCAGCAATCCGGCGTGCGTCTCGATGCCCTCGCGCTCGCAGATCTTTTTGTCGGGCGCCTCGTGGATCGACGACGGGCGGCAGACCTCCTCGAGCGCATCGAGGATCGTCTCGCGCGCCTTGTGCATGCCGAGCGTCGAGAACTGCACGATGAGATGTCCGGCGAACGAATCGACGACGAGGCCGGGGAGCAGATCGCCTTCCGAGTGGACCAGGCGGAAGCCGTCCGTCACGACCGGGAGTTCGAGCACATTTTCACGCAGGTTCGCGGCGCGCTGCAACCGACCTACGAAGAATGCATGATCGAACTCGCATGCCTCTTCGCGCGAAAGGATGCGGGCAACGATGGCCGAACCGGGGCTATAGAACCCCTTGCCGATGAATCGCCCGTCGGGTGCGCGGACCGTGACGGCGCTTCCGCCTTCCGGATCTCCCTCGATCCGCTCGACGGAATCGGCGAAGACCCACGGATGACCGCGCCAAAGTGGCTTAACACGTCCCGGCCTGATCCAGATTTGCCCCATATTTCCCCGGATCCTACGGAATCCACGCCCTACGTCGAGGAGCAGGGATAGGTTGGCTAAAGAACACCTGACAGGAGCCGATTTTTGAACCGACTCCTCGAGGGGCCTAACGCCGTGAGAAACCTCTGCTTGATTCCGATGCTGGTGCTGGCCGCCTGTGCGACCGCTCCCGCGCCGATCTCAATGCCCGACTACGAGGCAACGCTGCCCGAGGTGAGCGCCACGGAGACGCCGCGCGCCGTCTACTTCGAGCCGGACCTGGTGCCCTACCCCGGCATCGGCGTCTCCTACGTCGCCAACGTCGAGGAGGAGACCTACTCCTACGAGCAGCGTTTCTACTGCTACCGCTCGGGCCGCTGGTTCCACGCCAGCGTGATGAGTGGCCCGTGGGACCAGCTTTCGATGAAGTACGTCCCGGTCGCCATCTACCGCGTCCGCGGCCACCTCCCGCCCGCGCTCGAAGCGCGCGCCCGCGAGGACCGCGCCAACGAGCGCCTCTCGCTCGTCTCCTTCCAGCTCGTCCCGGACGAGTAGTGAAGAGAGCTTGAGGCTTGAAGCTGGAGGCTTGAAGCCAGACCTCCGATGGCGGCAGCCTGCCGAATTTTGCTAGTTCATCACGAGCAGCCTGTAGGTCGCCCGCGTCGTGCCGTGGAAATTCATGTCGGCCGGGATTCCGAACAGGATGTCCTGCTCGCGGGTGTCGTACATCAGGCCGAGCGCGGTCGCGGCGGATTCGCGCGTCGGCACGCGTGCCCCCTGCCTGGTGAGAATCGTAACCAGGGCACCGCTGGTTGCTTCGTTGGCGAAGTGGCCGAGTGCGAGCGTGACCATGCCCTGCGCGCGGCTCGACGGGGCGGCCTCAAGGTTCCTCACGAGCCGCCTGGCGACGCTGCGTCTTCCGAGCAGCCCGAGCGAGAGCGCGGCGTCGCCCGCCAGTTCGTTGCTACCCGAACGCACGAGTCCTTCCAGCACCTGGTTCGCGCGCGGCGTCGGCCGACCCAACAGCCCTACGGCCTGTGTTGCGTGGCTGCGGACGATCAGCGGCGCGTTCTGGTTCTCCACGCGGTCGAGCAGCACCTCACGAGCTTCGCTCGCGCGGACCATTCCAAGCGCGAGGCAGATCGACGCTTCCAGCGAGGCGTGACGCGCTTTCGAAAGCTCCTCCGCGAGGAAGCGCGCGATCGGCTTCGCCATTTCGCTGCCCAATGATCGGCCGCGGATGCCGAGCGCGAGGGCGGCATAGGGGCGCACGTCATTGTTGCCGCCTGAGCCGAGAGTCTTCATCAACTCCTGCGTGAAGTCGCGTTGGTGGCATTCGGCCAGTGCGAGCAGCGCGAAGCCGCGCAACTCGGAGTCTCGACCGCGCTCGGCGGTGCGGCGCAGCAGTGCGAGTGCGGAACGGAGGTCGCCGTCGGGTACGACTCGTAGGCGCAGGAGGCGTCCGAGTGCGAGCGCGGCGGCGCGTTTGGCTTGACTGCCCGCGCGCCGCGAGCGGAGGACCGCCATGAGCGTCTTGGTGGCGGAGGGGTCGCCGGTCCGTCCGAGTGCGGTCGCCGCATGGCCGCGCAGGCAGTCCTCGAACTCCGCGCGGTCCGTGGCGCGGTTCTTGCGCGTCGCACGGATCAGCTCCGGGACGAGCATGCGATCGCCCGCCAAACCGCAGCCGATCATGAGCGCGGCAGTCAGCTCGCGGTCGCGACCCGACTGGTCGAGCTTGAATCCCAGCCCCATCATGAGCAGCGCGTCGTGGCGCGCGCGCAGGCCGGCGGAAATCGCGACCAGCGGTCGCGTCTGAGCCGGGAGATCTCCGTGGCCTCCCAGCCAATAGTCGAAGTGCCGGCGAACGCGCACGCGTGTCGCGGAATCGTCGATCTCCGGGAGCAGACCGATCGCGAGTGCGGCAGCTTCGCGCGTCTCGTCGGCGGATCCTGCATCGCGCAGGACGTGCAGCATCAGATTGGCGTCGTCGTCGCCCATGCGTCCCAGTGCCAACAGGCAGTTGGCGCGCACGCTTTCGTCCTTGCTGGTCAGAATGACGCGGCGCAGTGCGGTGCGCACCTCGGTCCGTCGATCGCTTCTCGCCGCTTTCGCCGCCACACTGCCGGAGCCCGACGCGGGGCCCTTGCCGCGCAGGCGTCCGCGCAAGTCGATGAACTGTTCGCGATTGAAGTTCCACCAATGCTGCCATCCGTTGGAAGGCGCGGATTGCGTGCGGCGTCCCCGCGACTTGCTCGTACGGACGCTGGAGGGCCTGGCGTGAGTGGGTTTCGAGGGCCGCGGTCCTCGGTCGGGTGGAGTGGCGGGTGCGCGCGGCGTGGTCGTGGGAGCCTGGTTGTCCGGTTCGGTCGGCGGCGTCGTCGGCGGCGTCGAATCCGACGGTGTGACCGTATCAGTCGGTACTCGCGCGCCCGGCGTGAGCGGCATGTTGCCGGGCTTGACCGGCGTGTCAGCCGGCGTCGATTGAGGGACAGGCGGAGGCGCGGGGGGCGCGTCGCTTGGTGTCGTCGTTGCGGGATGCCCAGGGGTCGTCGGAGTCCCCGGTCCCGATGTCGTCGGACCGTCCGGATCGGCCGGATCGGTTGGCGTGGCCGGACCGCTCGGTCCCGGCGGCGGAGCCGGCGGAGGGGGAGGCGGTGTGTAGCAGCCCGCATCCGCGCGAATCAGCGTGAGCAGCAGAATTCCGAACCCAGCGAGCACGTTGCGCATAGCGAGACCTCCGGTAACTGTCCGTTGTGACTTCCCGATCAGTGTTGGGGAGTCGAAGTGGGGCTTACGCCGCGAAAAGACCTTGCTAGTACATCTGCAGGACGCGATGGGTGGCTCGCGTCGTGCCGTGGAAGTTCATGTCGCCGGGGAGGTCGAAGAAGACGTCGTGCCGGCGCGTGTCATGCATGAGGCCGAGCGCCACCGCTGCGAACTCGCGCGTCTGCGGTCGCGCGCCGCGCGCGTCGAGCAGCGCGACGAGCGGACTGGTCGCGCTCTTGTTGGCGAAGTGGCCGAGTGCGAGAGTCACGAGCCCCTGCGCTTGGCGGCTACGACTCTGCTCCAGCAGCTTCACAAGCGACGTCGCGACGCTGCATTGTCCGAGCAGGCCCAATGAGAGCGCTGCTTCGCCCGCCAAGTCGCTCGGGCCGTTCCTCACGATGTTCTTCAGCACGGTGCTGGCGCGCGCGGACGGCCGCCCCAGCATGCCGATCGCCTGCGTCGCGTAGAAACGCACGGTGTACGGCGCCTTGCCGTCCTCGATTCGGTCGAGAAGCGCGTCGCGCGCCTCTTCGGCGCGCACCAGGCCCAGCGCCAGGCAGATGGATGCCTCGAGCTCGCTCACGTTCGCCTTTTCGAGTTCGGCCACCAGCATGCGGGCAATCGGCTTCGACTTGTCGCTGCCAAGACGGCGTCCTTTGAGGCCGAGCGCGAGCGCCGCGTAGGCTCGAAGTTCCCCGTTGCCGCCGGAGTCGAGAACCTTCATGAAGCGCTTCGTTTCGTTGAGCTGGCTGCTGCCGGAAAGCGCGAGCAGCGCGAAGCCGCGAAGTTCGGTGTCGCCCGTGCGGTCGGCGGTCTTGCGCAGGATCGAAGCGGCGCTGGACATGTCCTCACGCGTGACGCGGCCCTTGCGCAGCAGGCGCCCGAGCGCGAGTGTCGCGGAGCGCTTGGCGTGCTCGCCGGCACTGCGGGAGCGGATGACGGCAACCAGCGTCTTGGTGGCGTTCGCGTCGCCCAGTCGCCCGAGAGCGGTGGCGGCGTGGCCGCGCACGATGTCGTCGATGCGCGTCTTGTTGCCCACGCGACCCTTGCGCGTCGCATGCAACAGCTCCGGGGCGAGCATGCGGTCGCCGGCCAGGCCGCCCGCCATGAGCAGCGCGGCGGTAAGTTCGCGATCGTCGCCCGGCTCGTCCAGGCGCAGGCCCAGGCACATGACCAGCAACGGATCGGACTGTGCGCGCAGGCCCGCGGAGATGGTCGCGAAGGAGCGCGTGCGGCGCGGGATGTCGCCGCCGCCACCGATCCAGTAGTTGAGGTGCTGGCGCACGCGCGTACGGGTCGCGGCGTCGGTAAACGCGGGCAGCAGTCCGAGCGCCAGGGCGGCCGCCTCGCGCGTGGTTTCCGCCGACTTCTTGTCGAGAATCACGTGCAGCATCAGGTTGGCGTCGTCGTCGCCGCCCATGCGGCCCAGGGCTATCAGCGCGGCCGAGCGCAGTGACCCGTCCTTGCTGATGAGCACGCTGCGGCGCAGGGATGTACGCACGGCGATGCGTCGCTCGGCGGCCTGCTTTGCGCGCTCGTCCGCACTATTCCCGGAGACGGGACCGCCGCGGCGCAACTTGGAACGGAAGTCGATGACCTGCTCGCGGTTGAAGTACCACCAGTGCTTCCAGCCGGATGCGGTTTGGGTGCGCAGGCGCCGGCCGCGTGCGGAGGGAGCGCGGGCAGAGGTCGGGCGTTCGTGCCGGGGTGCCTCGGGCGCCGGTTGCTCTTCGTCTTCCGGATCTTCGCTGGGGGCCGGCGTGCCGCCGGGTGTGGTGGGGCCGACGGGCTGGTCCGGCTCGGGGGGCGGCGGCGCGTCGGGCTCGGGCGGCGTCGTCGGGCCCGGCTTGTCGCTCGGAGGGCGCGTGCCGGGGGGCATCGGCAGGTTGCCCGGGGCGATCGGCTTGTCCTTGGGGGTTGTTGCAGGTTTGGTCGGCGGCGGGGCCGGGTGGGGCACGGGACAGTCGCGCGGTGTGTAGGTGGGGAGCGGCGGCGGCACGGGCGGCGGCTCTGCATCGCCCCGCTTGCGCCTGGGCGTGTTGCCCGAATTGCGTCCGTTGGCAGTCGGGGGCGGGGGGGGAGGCGGCGGCGGGGGGGGAGGTTCGGCGCGCCCGCTTCCACCGCCTCCACCTCCGCCTCCACCGCACTGCGCCTCGGCGGGCAGCACGAAAATCAGCGCCATCAGCAGACAGGTCAGAACGAACCGCATTGCAATACCTCCGAAAGTTCCGGGTCAAAGCTGCTAACGCGCGCTGGGCGGGGATTGTCGCAGAATTAGTTCCGAGCGATTTTCGTGCCGGAGTGGTTGCCGAGCGTTCGCTAGTAAAGCCGCAGGATCTCGTGGGTGGCGGCGGTGGTGGCGTAGAAGTTGAAGTCGGCGGCCATGTCGAAGAGCGCATCGTGGCGGCGCGTGTCGTACATGTAACCGAGCGCCGTCGCGGCGTAGGCACGTAGCGTGCGTGATTGTTTGCGCTGCTCCAGAAGTTCGACGAGCGCATCGGAAGTACCGGCGTGCGCGAGTTGCCCGAGTGCGACGACGATGCCCGCCTGTTCGCTGCGCGACTTCGACTTTTTCAGCTGTTTCACGAGACGCGGCGCCACGCTGCGGCGACCGATCAGACCGAGCGCCAGCGCCGCATCGCCCACCAGTTCGTTCGGGCCATCATCGAGAATGCCCTTGAGCGCCTTGTCGGCGCGCGGCGAGGGACGGCCCAGCAGGCCGATCGCCTGGATCGCGTGCGACCGCACCCGGCGTGAGAGCCGCGTGTCCTCGACCCGTTCCAGCAGTGCCGCGTGCGAATCGCGCGCACGCGCAAGTCCCAGCGCGAGGCAGAGCGTTGCGTGCAGGTCCTGTTCGCGCACCTTTTCCAGCTCGCCCGCAAGGAAGCGCTTGATCGACCGGGTCTTCGCCGCCGGCAACGTCCGTCCGGCGAAACCGAGCGCGAGCGCCGCATAGGGCTTGAGTTGCGCATCGCCGCCGCGATCGATGATCTGCATTAACTCCCTGGTGACCGACGCGTCCTTCGCGCTGCCCATCGCCAGCAGCGCGAAGCCGCGCAACTCCACTTCGCCGTTCTTGCGCGCCACCGCACGCAGCGCCGCGACTCCCTTGTTGCGCGCGTCGTCGGTCAGCTTCGCATCGCGCAGAATGCGGCCCAGCGCGAGCACCGCGGAGCGCTTCGTCTGCGCGCGCGCCTTGCGCGAACGCAGAAGAGCGACCAGCGTGGGAATGGCAACGCCGTCGCCCATGTGGCCCAGCGCCGTCGCGGCGTGGCTGTGCAGCACGTCGGGCAGCTTGACCTTCTTTCCCATGCGGCCCTTCCGTGTCGCCTCGAGCAACTCCGGTACGAGCATGCGGTCGCGCGTCAGGCCGGCGCCGAAGAGCAGCGCCGCGACCGATTCGCGATCGCTCAGCCCGTTGGCCTGCGGATCGCCGAGGGGCGCGGCCATGTGCATGACGAGCATGCGGTCATCGCGGGCGCGCAGTCCGGCGGCGACGATCGTCAGGGCGTGGGCGCGCGCGTCGAGGTGGCCCTCGGTCTGCAGGTAGTACTGCAGGTATTCGCGCACTCGCACGCGCGTTTCGCCGTGTTCGATGGGGGGCAGTAGTCCGAGCGACAACGCTGCGGCTGCCGTCACGGTGGCATCGCTGTCCTTCTTTTCGAGCAGATGCAGGAAGAGGTTGGCGTCGTCGTCCTCGCCGATGCGGCCGAGAGCGATCAGGGCGGCCGCGCGCAACGAAGAGCTGTCGCGCGACAGCGCCACGGCACGCAGCGCATGGCGCACGCGCTCGCGCTGCGTAGCAATCCGGTCACCTTGCTCCTTCGGCGCACTTCCCGATACCGGCCCGGCCGAGCGCAGGAGTCCGCGGAAGTCGATCAACTGCCCGCGGTTGTAGTACCACCAGTACAACCAGCCGTCGCCCGCGCTGCCGCGTCCGCGCCGCGCGCCCGAGCCAGGCGTTCGCGGTTGCGGCCCCTTGGCCGGTTCCGTCTCCGGCGCCTTCGGCGTCGGGCCACCCTCGGGCGGTCGCGCGGGGGGCGTGGTCGGCTTGGGTCCGCCGTCCGGCGGGGGCGCCGTCGGCGGAGGGGGAGGCGCGTTGGGCGGGCGTGTGCCGGGCGCGAGCGGGTTGTTACCCGGCCTGATCGGCCCCCCGGGGCTCGTGGGCGGATTGACCGGCGGTCCGTTCGGCTGCTCGTCGGACGGCTTCGGCGCATCGGGCGGCGCGGGAGTCGGCCGCGGCTTGCGCGGATTCGAACGCGCCGTGCGCTTGTCGGTCACGGTCGGCCCGTTCGCGCCCGGCTGCGACGGCGGGGAAACGCCGCCCGCCTGCGCCCAGACGGGTGCGGCGCACAAAAGAACCAGAGTCGAATACAAGAGCGCGCGCATAGAGCTAGCCTGCATTATTCACGAGACCCACGGTTCTGGCCGGCTCGCGACATCGATATCTTCGTCGTTCGTCGTCGAAGTGGATTTCAAACACGACTTCCTCCTCTCGCCTCGATCTCGACGCCGCGCACTCGCCCAGAACAAGTTCTCATTTCGTCGGATGCTGCCATTGCCGCGGTATCGACCCGGGAATCAGGACATCCGGTGTCGATGCGCGCGGGGCTCATGAATAAATGCAGGCTAGTAGAGCCGAAGAAACTCGTTTGTCGCCCGCGTAGTCGCATGGAAATTGAACCAGGCGTCGAGCTCGAAGAGCGGATCCTGCATGCGCCGGTCGCCCATGAGCCCCAGCGCCACGGCGGCAAACTCCCGCACGAGCGTCGGCTGCGCCTTGTCTTTCAGGATGGCCGTCATCGGATCGATCGCTTCTCTGTGTCCGAGATGGCCCAGAGAAATAATGATGCGGCTCTGCACCACGCTCGACTGCGTGTCGCTGAGCGCGCGCGCGAGATCGGCCGCGGCGCCGCGCATGCCCAGCAGGCCGAGCGCAAGTGCGGCGTCCTTGAGCCGCATGCCCTTCTTGCCCTGCTTGAGAATCCGGCGCAGTTCGGCAACCACTTCGGGATCGCGCGTGTTCATCAGGCCCAGCCCCTCGGCCGCGGCGCCGCGCACCTCGGAAGGGTGGCTGCGCTGCGTGAGAATCGCCAACAGGTCGGAGCGCGTCGCCGTCGCTTCCGCCAGACCCGCCGCGATGCAGAGCGCGGCCTTGATCTGCGGATCACGCGCCGCGTTGAGCTCGCGGTGGATGACTTCCTGGCCGCGCTTGCGGCTGGCGCCCTTGGCGCGCTGCGCCCAGAGCCCGACCCCGATCGCGATGAAGGGGCGCAGCGTCGGCCGCCCGCCCTTGCTCAGCGCGCGATCGAGAATGGCGAGCGACTCGCTGCCGCGCAGGTTGCCCAGCGCCACGGCCGCGTAGCCGCGCACGAGCACATCCTTGTCCCTGTCGAGCGCACGCGCGAGCGCCTTGCGCACCGTTTCGCGCAGCTCGTGCGGCAGCGCACGCGCGCCCGTCATCCGGCCCAGGGCAAGCGCCGCGCTGCGCCGCGAGTGTTCGCCGGCGCGGCGCGAGTTGAGCACGGCGACCAGCGTGCGGGCAGCGTTGTTGTCGCCGACGAAGGCGAGGCCGTGCAGCGCGTGGGCGCGACCGACGTCGCTGAGCGGCTCGCTGCCCAGTTTCTTCGTGCGCGCGCCGCGAATGAGCTCGGGCGCGCCCATCGCACTGCCGCTCAGGCCCAGCGCGTAGGCGAGCGTGCCCGCCTCGTCGCTGCTGAAACCGGATGCGGCGGCGCGTCCGCTCAACTGCATTACGAGCATCGTGTCGTCGCGTCCGCGCAAGCCGGCCGCGATGAGACAGAGCCCGCGTTCGCGTGCGCTCAACGTCGTCATCGGGCTGCGCCCGGGATTGCCGATCACGTGGGTGAGCCAGTCGCGCGTCGCCTTGCGCACCTCTTCGCCCTGCAGCTCGGGAAGAATCGCCAGGCCGACGGCCGCCGCCTCGCGCACGATCGGCTTGGTCGTCGAGTCGTGCAGCAGGTTGAGCATGGTGCGCGCATCGTCGTCGTTGCCCATGCGGCCCAGCGCGATCAACGCGGCGGCGCGCACACTCGGCTTGGAGTCCTTGAGCACGACCCAGCGCAGCAAATTGCGGATCTCGACTTCGCGATCACCCAGCGGCGAGGCGGAAGCGGTGCCGCCACCCGAAGTCGTCACCGCTCCGCGGATGCGTGCGCGCATGCCGACCAGCGACTCGCGGTTGTACTCCCACCAGGTGCGCCACTCGTTGGCGCCCGACGAGTTGCCGCGACGGCGCGGGCTAATCGTCGGCTTCCTGAGCGCGGGCGGTTGTTTGGGGCCGCGCGGCGTGGGGCCCTTCGGGCCGCCGGGGTCTTCGGGCGGTGTCGTCGGTCCGCCGGGATCTTCCGGGGGGA
>CBDURV010000088.1:0-10581 GCA_965369495.1 uncultured bacterium | reverse complement strand
TCGTGGGGGGCGCCGAACTCCTCGATGAACTTTTCGCTCAGGTAGACGCGCCCCTGATGGCGGCCGAAGTACTCCTCGTTGAGGCTCACGGTGCCATCGCCCGCCAGTGACACGATCTTCTGCATGCGCGGCACAAAGGTGGGGGTGCCGCTGGGGCTGATCGAAATCAGCCGGAACTCGTCGTCGAGTTCGGAATAGCCGAGGTAATCGGCCACCAGCGCGTAGAGCAGGCCCAGGCTGTGGGGCATGCGGCTGATCGCATCGACCTCCATCTGGAGGCCGGCGCCGCGCCCGATGCTGCTGGTCGAGACTTCGCCGCGGCCGTCGAGGCTCAGGATCGCCGCCTTTTCGTAAGGCGAGCCGAAAAACGAGAGTGCGGCGTGCGCGCGGTCGTGCGAGATCTCGTGGACGTCGATGCCCAGGTTGCGGATGTTTTCCACCGTCTGCAGGTATTCCACGAGCCGGTGGGTGTCGTCCTTGAAGACGCTGTAGACGTTGACCGTGCGCGATTCGAGGAACCCTGTGCCGTACCACTGCAGGACCTTTTCCCGCATCGGCAGCCACGGGTTGTTGGCGATCGCGACGGAGTGCACCTCGCGCATCGAAATGCCCGCCCGTTTCAGGCAGAAGCGGACCGCCTGATGCGGGAATCCGCCCTGGTGCTTGACGCCGGTGAAGCGCTCCTCCGCGACGGCGGCGAGCGGTCGGCCGTCCGCCAGAATGGCCGCGGCGCTGTCCGTGTAGCCGAGGCCACCGATTCCGAGCACGTACATCAGTTGATCTCCCGGGCAACGCCGGTCAGTCGGTCGAGGGCTGTGGCGGCGTCCGACCCGAGGTCGAGCACGCCCTCCGGTGCTTTTTTGGCCCCGTGGGAGGCTGCCGCGCCAAAACAGGCCATTTTCACGTCCGCGGCCTCTCCCGCGGCGGCGGCGGCGCCCGCCAGCGGTCCCGCGCCGACGATGACCAGCACCATCGGACGCTCCTTGGCGAGAAAGAGTGCCAGTCGGGCCGCGGACACCGCCTCGCGCTCCCCCGGGGGAAGCACCTGGACGGGCGCGTGGGCATCCGACTGCGGCAGGGACCCGGCGCTTTCGGAGCCCGCGACGCGGACCTCCTCGATCTCCACATGCAGGAAGCGCAGGCGGAAGTCGATCTCGGCGTTGAAGGACCGAATTGCCTCGGTCAACTCAAGGGCGAGCGGCACCGATTCCGGGCCGGAGAGGAGGGTCAGAATGCGCATCGCGTGAAGCTCTGGAAGGATAGCAGTTGGGGGGAGGAAAACTTGCGGAGAACCAGCCGTATCAGTACGGTTACGCGCTTCCCATGACCATGGACTCCCCCGGGGAAGAGAACCCCAAAACACCGGCCAGCTACGCCGACTTTTCGGAAGAGGAAGAGCAGGGCGGCTGGCTGAAGACGACCGTTCAATTCTTCGCCATCCCGATGCTGATTGTCGTGATGTCGGTGGGCGTCTATTTGGGTGTCTCCATGATGATCGGATCTGGGCCCCAAACGGTCTCGGATTTCGCGGAGTTGCTGCGTTCCGACACCGTCACGCGCCGCTGGCACGCCGCGTTCGAACTCTCCGCGCGCCTCAAGGAGGGCGTGCCGGATGAGTTCCACGACGACAAGCTGATCGGCGCGCTGTGCGAGGCGCTCGACCGTGCCCGCGAGGAGAAACAGGACCCGCCGCGCATGGCGATCACGATCCTGGAGATCCTGAATCGCATCGGCGAGAAGTCCGCGATTCCCACGGTGCGCAAGGCGCTCGACGATCCGCATTCGTGGACCCGCTCGTACGCGGTGCGCACGTTGGCGGCGCTGGGCGACACGGATTCGCGCCCCCGATTCGTCGCGCTGCTCAAGGACGAGGATGCATCCACGCGTCAGTCGGCCATCGCCGGCCTGGCGCGACTCGAACAGCAACCGGGCGTGCCCTATCACCTCTCGGCGGAGATGCGGGCGATCCTGCGCGATTCCGTCGGGGACCGGGCGGAGGATGTCCGCTTCACGTCGGCGCTCCTGCTGGCGCGCATTCAAGATCGCGACGGGGCGCTGCCCGTCCTGAAGACCATGCTCGACCGCTCCTACCTCGAGAATCTCGTGCCCAAGGAGCGGATGGACACACGGCTGAGCGGCATCAGCCTCTATCGCGTACACAGCAACGTGATCCTGCGGGGTCTCGCGGCGGTGGACGTGCTCGATTGCGGTGACGACGCGGAAGTTGTCGCTGCCGTGAGCAAACTGAGCGATTCCGACACGGAGGGTGATTCCGACGTGCGGATGCGGGCGCAGGAAGTCCTTGCCCGCTGGAACAAGCAACAAGGCTAACGAGAGAGTGGGAGCCTGATCCCTAGATGTCGAGTACGACTTCACAAACCCCCGGCGGATCGCCCGTAGGCACACCCCAGGGCAAGCCTCCCCGGAAGGGGATGTTCGACAAGGTGCGCGAGACGCAGATCTGGAAGTCCATCTTCCGGCACGGCTATCCGGACACCCAGCGCAACCGCGCGCTGGCGGTCCTGAGCAACGTGTTCCTGCATCTGCACCCCGTGCGCGTGCGCAAGAGCGGCATCGCCCTCTCGTTCACATGGTGCATGGGCGGCGTCACCTTCTTCCTGTTCCTCGTCGAGTCGGTGACGGGCATCCTGCTGATGTTCTATTACCGGCCGGTCGCCTACAGCGCCTACAACGACATCCAGGAGTTGCGCGAGACGATTCCGCTGGGCCTCATGCGCGAGTTGCACCGCTGGGGCGCGCACGCCATGGTGCTGACCGTCTGGCTGCACATGTTCCGCGTCTTCATGACCGGTTCGTACAAGCCGCCGCGCGAGTTCAACTGGGTCATCGGCGTGATCCTGCTGCTTCTGACGCTGCTCCTGTCGTTCACCGGCTATCTGCTGCCGTGGGACCAGTTGGCCATCTGGGCCATCACCGTCGGCTCGAACATGGCGCGTGCGACACCGCTCCAGGGACACGAGGGACCGCTCGTCTCGCTGCTGACATTGGACGGTGAGCCACTCGTGACCGCCGGTTCCGACGTGCGCTTCGCGCTGCTCGGCGGCCGCTTCGTGGGCGAGAACGCACTGCTGCGCTTCTACGTCCTCCACTGCGTCTTCATTCCCGTGGTGGCCGTGACGCTCATGGCCGTCCATTTCTGGCGCGTCCGCAAGGACGGCGGCATCAGCGGCCCCCTCTAGCTCTAGGACGGATTAGTGGAAGAACTCAACGCCAAGTTCCAGCCGATCTTCGAGCACGTCGTCCTGCCGGTCTCCAACTTCCTCGCGAGGCCGGAGATCCTGGTGCCGCTGATGAGCATCCTGCTGGCGCTCACGCTCAAGTACTACCGGACGGTCACGAAACCGCGCAACGCGCTGGGCATTCTCGCCGTCATTCTCGCCATCTTCGGCGGGAGCATGTTCAACGACGATTTCCGCGCGAACATCACGCGGCCCGACAACCTGCCGATCGTGATGCTGCTCTTCACGGTCTTCTTCTTCATGTGGTTGTCGCTGCGTCGCGCGGCGATCAACGACGAACGGGCGGAGCGGGGCGAGGCGTCGCTCGAAGGGGCGTACCGGCGCGAGACCGTGCTGGTCTGGCCCGATCTGGTGATGATCGAGCTGATCTGCATCGTGGCGCTGACCGCGTTCCTCGTCTACTGGGCGGTGGTCGTTCGCGCGCCCCTCGAGGAGCCCGCGTCCGCCGCGCGCACGCCCAACCCGTCGAAGGCGCCGTGGTACTTCCTCGGCCTGCAGGAGATGCTCGTCTACTTCGACCCGTGGTACGCGGGCGTCGTTCTGCCGGGCATCATCGTCGTCGGCCTGATGGCGATCCCGTACCTCGATACGAACCCGCGCGGCAACGGCTACTACACGCTCAAGGAGCGCGGCTTCGCCATCACGGTGTTCCTCTTCGGCTTCATCATTTTCTGGATCGTGCTGATCGTCATCGGCACCTTCCTGCGCGGCGCGAACTGGAACTTCTTCGGGCCATACGAGTACTGGGATCCACACAAACAGGTCCCACTCATGAACATCAATATCTCCGAGATTTTCTGGGTGAAGATGCTCAAGACGGGCATGCCGAAGGAGTGGTACATACGCGAGATACCCGGCATCCTGATGGTGCTCGGTTACCTGGTGCTGACGCCGCTGATCCTGATCAAGACGGTGCTCAAGCCGCTCAAGAAGGGGCTGGACCCCGTGCGTTTCTCCGTCGTCATCGTGCTCATGCTCTTCATGCTGAGCCTTCCGATCAAGATGATTGGCCGCTGGCTGATCAACCTGAAGTACATCGTGTATATCCCCGAGTACTTCATCAACCTGTAGCGAGGAATCGAAGTGAGTTCACGACCTTCGGCCCGGTACAACGATCCCGGGTACTTCTACAGCCCCGCCAAGCTGATCCGGATCTTCGCGGTTCTCTCGGCCGTCATGATCATCGGCATCTTCGCCATGGTCTACGTGGACTGGGCGCGCCCCTACAAGCGCGACCAGTTGGCGGAGATGAAGTGGGAGGCGCGCAAGCTCGAACTCGAGGCGATGATCCTCAACGCGCGTACGTCGGAGAGCCGCAAGACGTTCGCCGTGATGGAAGAGGCGGCAACGCTCGCCGTCGAAGGGCGCACCGATCAGCTCAAGGCGCTGCAGAAGCAGATCGCCGCGGCGCGCGGCACCTTCTACGACGCCGACTACAACTACAAGGCGCAGAAGCAGTACACGGGCCAGGCGATCTACAACGCCGAGCACGCGCACGCCGACAACGCCTACGAGGCGCGCAAGACCCTCAACGCCCAGCGCGACAAGGAAGCGCGACTCAAGGCGGAAGTGGCTCTCGCGTCGCAGCGTCTCGACCGCCTCGTCGCGGAAGACAATGCGCTGCGCAAGGAGATCGACGAGGTCGTCGCCGCCGTTCGGGCCGATCCCGCGATCAAGAAGCTGGTGTTGACCGAGGCGGGTCGCGACAAGCGCCGCTTCGTGAATCCGCTGCGCGAGGCGCCGCTGATCGATTTCCTCGCCCCGCCGACCAAGGTGGAGCAGGTGGTGCTCGAGAACATCGTGGACAACTACGAGTTCGCGATGCCCAAGAAGGTCGATCGCTGCGGCACCTGCCACATCGGCGTGATGCGTCTCGGCTTCGAGCGCGTCAAGTGGCCGGTGCAGGCGCTCCAGATGGATGCGGGCGCCGAAAAGGCGCAACTGCTCGAAGAGGGCGTCTACGACTTCGTCTCGACGCTGCTTCGTTCCATCTGGAGAAAAGCCGATCCGAAGCAGCCCTTCACGCGCGAACAGTCGCAGTTGATCGATCTCGAGATCCACCATGCGACGCTCGAGATGCTCTTCCTGGACTACGACCCCGACGACGGCGCCATCGCCGTTTGGCCGGACAAGAAGCAGGACGGGACCAAGGAGCCGCGCGCCGGCCGCAAGATCTGGCGCAAGTGGCGTTTTTCCGAGAAGCAGGGCCGTTGGATCGGCAGGGGCAAGGGCACCTCGCTGCTCGAGTACTACTACGGTTTGCTCCAACGCGTCGAGGGGCACTGGCTTTCGCACCCCTTCCTGGGCGACATGGTCGGCACCACCTCGCCGCACCCGTACGAGTCGGTGGGCTGCACGGTCTGCCACCAGGGACGCGGTTGGTCTACCGACTTCGGTTTCGCCTACCACCAGCCCGGCCTCAACCCGATCGACAACTGGATGACGGTTGCCCGCGCCGAGGAACGGCACGAGCATCTGCCCGAGTCCACGGATATCACGCTCGACATGGCGATGGCCACGGGCGCGCTCAACAGCTATCAGCAGGCGGCGTGGGACGGCGCTGCAATCAAGACGCTGGAGGCGCAGCTCGCCGAGGCCGAAGCGAACGCCACCCGCATCGGTGGATCGGACGGCGCGGCACATGCAGCCGCAAAGGCCAAGGTCGACAAGTTCACGGCGGAACTCGCCATGGCCAACATGCATCGCGAAGAGGCGAAGAAGATCTTTGCCGATCTGCGACTCGGCTGGGCGACCGACGAGGCGACCGCGCACGAATGGCATGACAACCGCGGTTGGACGCACGAAAAGCTGCATCACTGGGACTGGCCGCAGCTGCCCAAGATGCTCGTGCAGTCCTCTTGCCTGAAGTGCCACAAGGAAGGCCTCTATCGCACCGCCAAGCCCGAGTACGCCGACGTCTATGTCGGCAAGCCTCCGGTCGGCGTCCCCTCGACGAAAGCGGTGCGCACGCACTTCAAGGCGCATAACAAGGACGAGAACGAGGACTACTCGAACCGCATGTTCGTGCCGGAGAAGGAGGCGCAGTACCAGCCCGAGGCGCTTCAGCGCGGCATGGACAACTTCCTGCGCTTCGGCTGCTACGGCTGCCACAAGCTGGAGCCGAAGGACTACAGCTTCATGCGGATCGAGCGACCCAAGGTCGGCCCGCAGCTCAACGATCTCGCCAGCAAGACCAACCGCGTGTGGGCCAAGAAGTGGGTGCGCAACCCGAAGGACTTCCGTCCCGGCACGCGCATGCCGCGCTTCTTCGGTCTCTCCAACAGCAGCACCGACTTCCGATACCGCTTCGCCGACAGCGATGGCGACCTGGAAATGCTGCACGCCGGCCCGTGGGCCGACGCGGAGGTGCACGCGATCGTCGAGTGGATGTTCGACCAGAGCGCGAAGCACGGCACGTTCAAGGCGCCCGCGGTGGATCTCTCCAGGGGCGATCCCAAGCGCGGCGAGCGCATCCTCGTCGGCGGCGGCAGCGACGCCGAAAGTGGCTCCAACATGGATGCCAAGGGCTGCATCGCATGCCACGACGTTCCCCTCGTCACCAAGGAGCTGAAGGTCAAGGCCGAGCTCATGAAGGCGGGCTGGGAAAAGGCGCCCAAGGGCACGACGATCGGCTGGGGTGCGCGCATGTCGCGTCGCCAGGGACCGGATCTCGCCGGCCTCGGCAGCAAGCTCAAGCCGGCATGGCTCGTGTCGTGGCTCAAAGACCCGCGCAGCTATTGGCACAACACCAACATGCCCGACCTGCGCCTGAGCCATCAGGAGGCGCTCGACGTTGCCGCCTACCTGCTCTCGCTCAAGCACACCGAGTTCGACGCGCTCGCACCGGTCACGGTCGACATGGAAGTGCTCAACAAGCTGGCGCAGGAGCTGAAGGTCGCGGAGCAGCGCGAGCCGGTCAAGCAGGCGCTGGGCGTCGTCTCCAAGATGTCGGAGAGCGAAAAGACGATCTACGTCGGTGGCCAACTCTTCAAGCACTACGGCTGCTTCGGCTGCCATAGCGTCGAGGCCTACAAGGACACGGCCCCGATCGGAACCGAGCTTTCGACGTGGGGCAGCAAGTTCATCGAGCGCCTCGCGTTCAACCACGTGCCGATGAAGAAGACGCGCTTCGACTTCGCCTACGCGAAGCTGATGAACCCGCGCATCTACGATCTCGGCACGGCGGCGGCGGACATGCCGTTCGAGCGGCTCAAGATGCCGCGCTTCGGGCTCAAGAGCCAGGAGGCCAAGGACCTCGTCACCTTCCTGCTCGCGCTGGTGGACGACAAGATCCAGGACAAGGCGCGTTTCAATCCGACTGGACGCCAGCAGGACCTCATCCGCGGGCGCCAGATCGTGAAGCGCTACAACTGCACCGGCTGCCACGTCATCGAAGGCAAGGGCGGCGATATCTGGCCGACCATCATGGAGAGCAAGTGGCGCCCCCCCGACCTGATCGGGCAGGGCCGCAAGACCGACCCGCAGTGGCTCTTCAAATTCATGAAGGATCCCGCGTTCGTGACGATCCCCGGGGCCAAAGCCTCGATCAAGAGCGATCGCGTGCGTCCGTGGCATTCGATCCGCATGCCGACCTTCGGTCTGACCGACGAGGAAGCGCGCGCCGTCGTGCGCTACTTCGCGGCGCTCAGCAACGCGAGCCCCGACTTCGAGTCGGACCAAAAGGACAGCCTCACCGGCGCCGGAACCCGCTACGACAAGCCGGTGGTGCGCGAAATCAAGGACCCGGACGACGCCGAGGGCCTGCGCAAGCTCAAGCTCACGGCGAACAACCGCCTCGAGGAAACCAAGATCCTCTTCAAGGCGCTCGCGTGCGAGTCGTGCCACAGCTACGACGCCGACGTGAAAACGCAGGCGCCCAACTTCCGCCACACCGGCGAGGGCCGCCTGCGCACGGCATGGCTGGCGCACTGGCTCTGGAACCCGTCCAAGCTGCAGCCCGGCACGGCGATGCCGACGTTTTTCGCCAACGACCAGGGCCCCAAGACAGACTTCAAGCAGTTCTTCGGTGGTGACCCGGAGCAGCAGATCCGCGCGCTGCGCGACTACATCCGCTGGCATTACGGGAAGGAAAACTAGTCCGATGCCGGATGACAAGACACATGTGAAGGAATCGCGCTTCGGTGATCGCACCGGCGTCGGCGCGGTCAAGAAGGGCACCGTCACGGTCCAGGAGATCGATCCGATGCCCGAGGGGCTCAAGCCCTTCGTGGCACCGTCGCTCTCCACCCGTCGCGACGTCTTCTGGATGGCGGCGGGCTGGGGCATCTTCGCCTGGGCCTGCCTGACCTCGATCGGCATGCTCGTGCGCTTCCTGTTCCCGGTCGCCTCGTTCGACCCGAAGCAGATCTTCCGCGCAGGCTTCACCGACCTCTACCCGAAGAACAGCGTCTCCGAGGCGTTCAAGAAGACGAACCAGACCTGGATCGTCAACGTCGAGTACGACGCGAAGCAGATCATCGCGGGCATCTCGACCATCTGCACGCACCTCGGTTGCACGCCCAACTGGCTCGAGGCGGACCAGAAGTTCAAGTGCCCCTGCCACGGTTCCGGCTTCTACCCGACCGGCGTCAACTTCGAGGGCCCCGCACCCCGCCCGCTGGAGCGGTTCAAGATCTTCATCGGCGACGACGGCCAGATCGTCGTGGACAAGACCAAGAAGTTCCAGCAGGAGAAGGGCGAGTGGGAAGACCCCAACTCGTATCTACCCGTATGACCCGAACGCTCATGGCTTCAATTTGCGCGCCTCTGCTGGCATGCTGCCTTGTGGCCTGCGGTCCCAAGGAGAGCCTGCTCGTCACCGGCAGCGTGGACGACATCTACTCGGCGGAAGCCGCCGGCGGCTATGGCGTCACATCGACCGATCCCGCGGATGTCGGCACGGTCAAGGGCCGCGTCACCTTCGAGGGCCGCGCCTACAAGCGCCGCCAAATCCAGCTCTCGACGGACAAGTTCTGCGTCACCGCCAACCCGAGCGGCCTGCTGAGCGAGAACTTCGTGTTCGATCCCGCGACCAAGGGGCTCGAGAACGTCTTCGTCTACGTCAAGAGCGGACTGGCGAAGATGAAGTTCCCGGTGCCCAGCGAACCGATCGTGTTGGACCAGATCGGCTGCCGCTACGTCCCGCACATGGCGCGCCTGCGCGTCGGCCAACCGCTGGTCATCAAGAGCAGCGACAACACGCTGCACAACGTGCACGGCTTGTCCAACTCCAACCCGGAGTTCAACAAGACCATGAGCACGCCCAGCCAGCTTCCGGCCATGTACTACGAAAAGCCGGAGTACAAGGAGCCCGCGCGCATCAGTTGCGACGTGCACGGCTGGATGAAGTCGTTCATGACCGTGCTGCCGCATCCCTTCTCGGTCATCACCGCGAAGGACGGCTCGTTCGAGCTGAAGGGGTTGCCGCCGGGCAACTACAAGCTGGTCATTTGGCACGAGTATCTCGGCTCGCAGGAGCTCGACATCACCTTGGAAAACAAGCAGGCGCTGGCATTGGAGCCGGTCGTCTTCACGCGCGGATAGCGCAGCGGAACCCAGAATGGCAACCAGCCACGATTCACCTCCTCCGCCCGCAAGGAATCCCGGCGGCGCCGTTATCGGCCTGCTCATCTTCCTTGTCGGCATGTCGCTGGTCGTATGGACCGGCGGACTCCGCATGCCCGCCGTGCTGCCGGAAAACATCGGCACCAACACGGCTGTAGACGACCTCTTCTGGATCATCTTCGGCGTGACGGGATTCTTCTTCCTGCTCACCGAGGGCCTGCTCGTCTACTACTGCGTCAAGTACCGCCGCAAGCCGGGCCAGAAGGCGCAGCACATGCACGGCAACCACACGCTTGAGCTGATCTGGACCTTCATTCCGGGCCTTATCTTGTTCATTCTGGCCGTCATGCAGACCGGCGTCTGGAGCGAGAACAAGTACATGTCGGAAATGCCCGATCCGGAGGCGAAGGAAACTATCGTCGTCCAGGTCTTCGGCAAGCAGTTCGAGTGGCATTTCCGCTATCCCGGCCCCGACGGCGAGTTCAAGACGGCCGACGACATCACGAGCGCTGGTGAACTGCATGTGCCGGTGGACCACGACGTGATCGTGAGGCTGCAGACCAAGGACGTGTTGCACAGCTTCTGGCTGCCCAACCTGCGGCTCAAGCAGGACCTGGTTCCGGGCCTGACGATTCCCCAGTGGTTCAAGCCCATCAAGACGGGGCGCTACGAGATCGTCTGCGCCGAGCTTTGCGGTGCCGGACACACGCGAATGCGCGGCCTGCTGTTCGTTCAAACTGCCGAGGAGTTCGAGGCC
>CBDURV010000087.1:0-10679 GCA_965369495.1 uncultured bacterium | reverse complement strand
GAACGGCGGCTCGCCGTGGACCAGCGCGTGGTACTCCTTTTGGACCAGCCGCTCGCGAAACGCCTCCGTCAGCGCGGCCTGCGCTCGATCGGAGCGGGCGATCACCATCACGCCGCTGGTTTCGAGGTCGAGACGGTGCACGATGCCGGGACGGTGGTCGCCGCCCCCCTCCGCCGCGACCGCCACCTCGCCGTAGTGGTAGGCGATGGCGTTGGCGATGGTGCCGTCGGGCCGACCGCGGCCGGGATGCACGGCAATGCCCGCCTGTTTGTCGATAACCACGAAATCCGGGTCCTCCAGCAGCACAACCAGCGGCAGGTCCTGCGGTTCGACGCGGGGCGGCAGGCGGGAGGGGATTTTCACCACGATGCGGTCGCCGGCATCGACCTTAGCAGACGACCGGGTGGCGGCGCCATTGCGCTGGACAAGCCCCTTTTGGATGAACCGCTGGAGTGCGGCGCGCGAGAAATCGGGGAAATGAGGCACCAAAAAGCGGTCGATCCGCTGCCCGGCGAAATCCGCCTCGACGGTCAACTCGTGCCGCTCCGTATCGTCAAAATCCAGCCGTTCGGGCAAGTCGTCCATGAAGTGAGGGTACCGGTTGGCCGAACCTTCCTTGGAAAGCTCACGAACTTCGTGCCCCCGCTCGTAGCTTGATATCGTGTTGGGCTTCCCGCTGGAGTGGGCTCCATGCGCAATTTCCGATGAAAAACATGCTGAAGCACCCGGTCGCCTCTGTCGGCCTCGTTCTGGGCATCACCGCTGTGGTGGTCGCCATCCTCTGGAATACCCTCGATCTCGGCACAGTCCTGTCGATCCACAACAACGTGGACGACCTGGCGAATGGCCGAAATCTGCCCGTTGCCCGGAGTGAACTCAAAAAAACTCCGCGCGGTCCGACGATCGAGGCCCTCAAGGAGGCGCTCGACGACAACGACGGCACGCCGGGGGGCAAGTACCAGGTGCTTTTGCTGCTCGACGAGTTCAAGGAGACTCGCGCGGTCGCGCGGGCGATCGAAAGCAGCGTGCTCTCGACGCAGCGCGGCGCGGCGTACTATTCCCAGAGTCCGAAGGGCGACAGCACACGCGCCTGCGAGATCGCGGTCAAGTGGCTGGACGACAGCGGCGCCGCCGACCGACGCCTCGCGATTCTGATCCTGCGTGCCAACAAGCGCCGCGAGGCGATCCCGCAACTCAAGCAGATCATCGAAAACGAGGGCACGAACGCGCAGTCCGCCGCCGAGGTGATTCGCGCCATTGACGCGCTCAACTACATGGAGGCGGAGGGGATCGGCCCGATGATCCTCAAGCTGGCGGGCAACAAGTCGATCGATGCCCGCGTGCGCGCCGAGGCGTTGCGCGTGCTCACCCATCGCGACGACACGCCCCGCGATGAACTGCGCGCCCTGCTCACCGACATTGTGAAGGACAAGAAGGCGCCGTCGTCGATGCGCTCCAACGCGTTGGCGATGCTCGGCTCGCCCGCCAACGCGACGCCCGAGATCTGGGAACTGCTCAAGAGCATCCTGCTCGATCCGGACGAGCCCGACGAGATATTCCAGCGCATCGCCTTGGACGCGCTACGCCGCAGCTACCCGCTCGACAAGCTGGCAGAGCTCATCCTCGATCGCCGCGTCTATGACCACCGCTACTTCGGCGTACGCACTGACGTGGCGTGCGCCATCGGCAACCTGCGCATCAAGAGCCGCCTCGCCCTCGACGTGCTGACCCAGATGCTGGTCGATGACGATGCGCGCGACTACACCGACAACGTGCCGCGCCAAGCGTGGATCTCGTGGTGGCTCCTGAGCGGCCTCACCTACGGCGCATCACACCCCGAGCGCTTCCGCAAGGTGCCGGCCAAGATCACGACCGAGGAGTACCTGCGCGACTACCTCTTCGCGATCCAGCACGCCAACCAGCCCACCATCAGCGTGGCGCAGGTGCGCGCCCTCGACGGCTTCACGATGGACGTCGAGGACATCAAGCTGCGCAACACCGCTCCCAAGGAGTACCAGCGCCTCAAGGCGGCCAAGTACGCCGAGTGCCAGAAGATCCACGACGTCTACCGCAGCAAGATCGACTGGACCATCGACAAGTGGAAAGAAGAAGCCGCGAAGAAAGATTAGGAGAGGGGCGCGGGGAGAGGACGCGGCGGGTTACTCCAAACGCGCACGGGCGTCGCCGAACACATCCGCCGAAGGCCTAGCTTCTCCAGCGTCCCTGTCCCACGCGACATCTCGGCGAGCAGCTTCGTCGGCCCAGATCCGAGCGCTCTCCTCTTCGGAGAGATCCTCCAAGCTGGCAAGTAGTGTCGCCGCCAAGCGGGCCCGGCTCTGCGGATCGAGCTTCAGGGCTGCGGCTTCCAATTCATCGACGCTCACACCGAGATTCTAGCCCGGTTCGCCCCGGACGATTCCCGCCTTCGATTACGGAACCGGGTGTTTTTCTGCGAAACCCGCGGGTCATCGAGCCGACCGGCGCGTGGCTCCAAAAGCCGGACTCCGGGCGACGCGACGCGGGGTTTCGAATAGATCAACCCGGTCCCCCGCGCCCCCTGAGTTTCGCAGAAAAACACCCGGTACCGCATTCGGTCCGCCGGTTGCGATTGTCTCCGGCATGAGGAACGAGGAGCGAGACCGGGCCGGAGCGCGAACCGCGCTGCGTTGGCCGACTATCCCGCACACCGAGTCCCTCTGTCGGCCGGCCGCCTCGCGCGCGGCGTTCCCGGTCGGCGACAGCCGGTGTCCCCGGCATAGGACAGGCCTCGGCGCGCGAAGGGAGTAGTCGGCTATGCGGGGTGGAACGCGAAGAGTTCTCGGCCTTTTTCTGATGTTCGCGGCGGTGTTGATTGCCCCCGTGGCCAGCGCGCAGGACGGGTCCAAGCAAGACGAGGTGCCCGTCACCATCAAAGAGGTGGACGTCACCGAGGCGATCAAGGAGTTCCAGGACTTCGAACGGCGCCTGGAGGAGTACCGCCAGGCGGTGACCGAAGGCCAGAAGGCGGCCACCGACATCGGCGAGATGTTGGCGGACCTGCGCAAGAGCGCCAAGAAGGAGAACAACTTCAACGAGAAGGAGATTCTCCAGGCGATCGACGGCTACGTGGACGGCGTGGTCGGCAAACAGGCCGATCTGATCGACTTTTTGCAGTCGCAGCGCTACCGCATCACCTACTACGCCAACAAGGTGGCGGCGTCGGTCCAGTCCGAGGACATCGCCGCCCTGTTCGGCACGCAGGAGGGCAACATCCGCCGCCTGCGCGACCGCACCCGCGGATTCAAGCAGTCGAGCCGGGACGTCGCCCAGTTCATCGACGGCCTCTCGAAGCGCGAATTCTCCCGGTCCACCTTCCAGCCGCTGCCCGGCATGTCGGAGGCGAAGCGCAAGCAGCTCCACCGGCTGCAGCTTCGCTACCAGAACCGGAAGAACGCCGTCGATATCGCCACGAGCCGCCTGCGCCTCGTCCGCGAATCGGCGCGCGTCAACCGCCACAGCGGCGGCGGCACGGAGATCAACGTCGACTTGATCCTGAGCCAGATGTTCGGCGCGCTCGACCGCATTCGCCTCCAGATGAGCAGCGACCTTATGTATCTGGAGGCCTACCTCGCGCGCTTCGAGAAGAGCGCGCGCACCCAGGAAATCGTCAAGGCGCTGCAGCAACTCATCTCGCTGCAGGGCGGCATGGACGCGCCCAGCCCCGGCTTGGCCAACGTCCTGGACTGGCTCGAGGAGAGCTCGGTCCGCAAGCTCGCCATAGACACACCGGACGGGATGGGCGACTCCTTCCCGCGCACCTCCGACCTCCTGCGCGAGGCGTACACGAAGGGCCGCGGCAAGCCGGCCAGCACGGAGAACTAGGATGAAACCCAACAGCAAATACTGGCTGCTGCTCGCGGCCCTGACCACCCCGCTGCTCGCCGAGGGCGCGGACGAGGGCTCCACGCCCCCGACCACCGAAGCGGCGCCCGCCGGCACGGAAGAAGCCAACCCGCTCCTGACCGCGTCCAAGCTGCGCAGCCGCGTGCGCGACATGCGCAAGCAGGTGCTCGGCGGCGGCCCGGCCGTGCAGAACTCCGAGAAGGAAGCGCTGCGCTTCTACCGCGGCAAGATCCAGGAGATGGGCCGTCAGTCCGACGATCTGCGCACCAAGCGCGACTCCAAGGACGCCGAGTACCAGGTCGCGCTCGAGACGACGCTTCAGAGCGAAGACCCGTCGGAACGCGGCGAGGCCGCCCGAGAAGCACAGCAACTGCGCAGGCAGATCGGCGACCTCGACGAGCAGGTCGCCGCCATGGAAAAACGCGGCGAGTCGCTGGGCCGTGGCGTCGAATCCATTCAGCGCCGCATCGACAAGCGCAAGCGCCTCGTCTCGCAATTCGAGCGCAATGACATCGTCGAGGACCTGCCCTATCTCGAGGACGAAGTGCTCGGCGGCGAGGAGGATATCGGTGGCGCGGGCTCCAACCCGTTCGCCGACGAAGGCTTCATCCAGGACCTGCTCAAGCGCGACCCCGAGGCTGCGCGCAGGCTCATCTTCGACGCCGACCCGGCGGGCTACTGGAAGCGTTTCCCGCTCAAGCCCTCCGCCAAGGCAGTCCGCAAACTACGTTTCCCCCCCGCCGACCTCCCGGGCAAGCCCTAGGACGAAACCGAAAGGCAAACGGCGATGTTCCACGAGGAATTCCAGCACGGCGGCCCGGTCATGTGGGTGCTGTTCGCGGTGTGGGTCATCATGGCCGCACTGCTGCTGGAACGTCTCGCCTTCTGGCTCTTCCGTCCGCTCACGCGCCCGACCGACACGCCCCAGGGCCCGGCGGCGCGTGAGCGACTCATCGAGCGCCTGCGCTTCGACGGGACGCGCAACAGCGACCGCATCGACGGTCTCACGCAACTCGCCACGAGCCTCGGCCTCTTCGGCACCGTGCTCGGCATCGCCCGCTCGTTCTTCTCCCGCGGCGACGACCTCACGCTGGCGGCACCCGAGGTGCTCGCCGGCGGCCTCGCCACGGCACTGTTCACCACGGTCGGCGGCATCGGCATCTTCATCGTCGGCCAGACCTTCCTGCTCATCTTCGACTGGTTCGCCGAGCGCGACCTCGCCATCGTGCGCGCGCGGATCGGAGACCAGCGATGAGCAAGCGGCGCCAATCGAGAGGCGGCGTTCTGCCGTTCATCGACCTGCTGTTCATTCTGCTCTTCAGCCTGCTGGCGATGTCCGAGACGCGCCAGTCGGAGCAGGAAGAGCCGGTTCGCATTCGCCTGCCGCAGGTGGAGCCGGGCGGTGACGACGCAACCACCGAGCGCACGCTGGTCGTGCTCGAAATCGACCGCGACTCGCATGTGCGCGTGCGCGGCGACGAGCGTTTTGCCACGACCACCCAGGAACTCGACGAACTCATCGACGCGCAACTCGGTGGCCAGCGCGCCGACCAGTGCGACGTCGAAATCATCGGCGACACCGAAGCGCGACACGGCGTGAGCGTGCGGCTCCTGCAGCACCTGCGCAAGCGCGGTTTCGCGGCCGTCTCGTTGCTCGCCACCGGCGGCACCGACGACACGTGGGGCGAGGAGCAGCGATGAAGCTCTTCCGCGCGCTCTTCTATCTGGCAGTTTCGGGCGTGCTCTCCTGGTTCCTGCTCGTGCGGCCGCCGGTGGGCTTCGAACGACCCGTGCCGGTTGCCGCGGTGCCGGTCGAACTGTCCGTCGCGCCCGAGGTTGTGCCTCCCGCTCCCGCTCCCCCTCCCCCCGCACCCCCTCCCCCGACTCCGGTCGAGGAAGAACCTGCCACTCCCGCCGAAGAGACCTCCTCCGAACCGCCTCCGCCTGAAATGGGCGACCCCGAAGGCGATCCGGAAGAGACCGACACCGTGTTGGAGCCGGCGAAGGAGGAACAGCCGGAGCCCGAGCCCGAGCCGCGCGAAAAGCGCATCCGCCGCGAGATCGGCGAAATCATGGCGTCGGAAGAGGCGCTCGAGGCCGCCAAGGAAGAACTAGCCGGTCTCGCGCGCCGCGGCCTCGACCGCACGATCTACAGCTCCGCCCGCGACCAGCTTTCCATTGCCCGCTTCTTCGGCGAGCGCGTGATGTTGATTCCGCGCCGCTCCAGCAAGCAGCAGCAGCCGCACTACTACGAGATCGACGCGGCGCAGTCGAACCAGGTCGTCAAGCGCAACGAGACGCCCCCCCTCGACCGCTACCGCGAGTACCGCGATCTTTCCGCCTACAAGTACGGCGACCTGCCCGCCGAGATCCGCGCGCTGCGGCGCAAGGTGATGGACCGGTCGCGCATTTTCATGTTTGCCGCCTTCATTTCCGCCCGCGAATGGGCGCTGGTGATGTCCCGCCGCGCCACCGCGATCGAGCGCTGCAACGCGCAGCTAGGCGGGTCGGCGCGCAGCGAGGATGACCTGCGCAAGGTCACCATGCGCTACGCGCGACTGCCCGGCGGCGGCTTTGATATCGAAGTAACCGAACTCCTCTTCGCCGACGGCACACGCTGGACGCACCAACCGTAGGGAGACCAGAAATGAAACGCATCCGCATCCTTCCCCTGGCCATGTTGACCGCCATTTTCCTGCCCGCCTTCGGCTGCAGTTCGACGCCGGACATGAGCGCCGACGAAGCCGCCAACCAGATTTCCGATCACCTCGTCGCCGGCAAGGTGAAGGAGGCGCAGGAGATCCACGAGGACCTCGAGGACAGCGCCCACCACCGCAACGCGATCTACATGGTCGTCTACGCGCGAGCCGGCGACTTCCAGCGCAAGGGCCGCTACGACATCGCCGCCCGCAAGCTGCGCTTCCTGTACGAGTACTATCCCGAGAAGGCGGCGCCCCGCATCGCCCTGCTCTACGCGCTCATGGGCGAACGCGCCATGCGCCGCGACACGCCGACCACCAAGCAGCTCAAGGAGGTCAAGGCGCTCGTCAAGGACGTCCGCGAACACGAGGACGAGACGACCGCGAACCTCTGGGCCAGCCTCGTCGCCGCGCAGGTCGCCGTTGATGAAGGCCGCATCGAGGAAGCGCGCAAGGAGTTCTCCTCGTTCAAGGCGAAGTGGGACGGCAAGCCGCGCGAGATGCGCATCTACACGACCGAGTTCGAGCGCTACTTCGCCACGCACACCGGAGACGAGGCATGAACGGCATCGCACTCTGTTCCGCCCTGCTGCTCGCCGCGCTGGCGACCGCTTGCACCAGCGCGCGCGAGGAGACGATGGAAAACCACGAGCAGGTGAGCGAGGCGATGGCCAGCACGCTCATTCACCAGCTTGAGGAGCGCAGCGACGTACGCCGTCTGCGCGTGACCGTGCAGCCCTTCTCCGACGCAACCGGCGCCTCGAAGACGCGCGTGCACCGCGGCAAGGTCTATTTCAACCGCACCGAGACGCCGAGCGAGTTCCGGCTGGAACTGATCGAAGCGCTCGCGCCGCGCCTGCGCGTGATCGACGCCAAGTCGGGCCTCACGCACATCCAACCCGACACCGACAGCAACGCCGACCGCCACGCCGTGCTGGTCGGCGAGTACAGCGCCAACGAGGACGACACCGTCTACCTGCGCGCGCGCGTCATCGACCTCGAAAACAACGTCGTGCTCGCGACGGCGGAGGGCATTGTTCGGAAGTAGCCGGTCCGCCCGGCGCCGCGGTCTTGGGTTCCGGGTCGCAACCAGGCACCGACGACACCGGGCGTCGATCCGAAGTTCCGCCGCGCGGGCAAGGTGAGGGGCGCGGGGAGAGGAGGGCCCCGCGGATTCGACGAACGAGGTCCGATGCGACACGCGTGTCGCAAACCTTCGACGTAAGCCGCCGGAGCGCCGCAGCTTAGGCCAACTCGGTGGCGCTGGCAGAACGCCTTCTTGGCACCCACCGTCACTGCACGGGCCCGCCAGTTTCGCGACTAGTGCAACTTGAGCGACACTCGAACTGCAGGCCCGTCTGCTTCCACCACAAACTGGCCGGCACGCGAGCGCAGCTCTACGTCATCGCCCTTCCGGACCGTCGCGATCACTGAGTATTCCCCGGCCGGCAGCCACAAGGTGGGCTCATCCGGCGTCCACTGCTCACGTCCCGATCGATTGTTTGAAGAAAGCGTGAGTCTCAGCGTGGCCAATGCAGGCTGAGAACCATCCGGAACGCGAAGATCGACGTGGACAGGATAGATCGGAGTTGCAACAAAATCGATCCCGGCGCCGGGCCGAACGTAGTCAACAATGAACATCCCCTCGGCCTGTATCGAGTGGCCTTTCTTGAAGGCCATCACTTGGTGATCTTCGTCTGCGAGCCCACGCAGTTCGAATCGGCCCGAGTCGTCCGTGGTGCTCTCAGCGACGGGGACGATAGCCGTGCGCCAGTAATCCACGAACTCCCTCACCGCGGTGCTCAGATCCATCGAGTTTGTAATTCTCGCTCTGAGAATCATCCCGTCGACGATCGGAATGCTCCGCCGCGCGCGCACGGTGACATCGCCGATTGCGTTTCCAAGCGCATCGGTGACTTGGCCCCACACCCTCCCGTTCCCGGCCAGCAGCGCGGGCGGCGGCAGCGCTTCTAGCGCGCTCGTCAAGTCGGGGAAATCGTCACTTTCCTGCGTTTCGGCCAGCGCGACTGCCCGCGGGGCAATAGCCTGGTCCGATGGGCGCGTCGGCGTATCGGCCGGTTCGGGAGACAGCACGACAGGCCGAATCAAGAAGCCGGCCACGAACCCAGTGATCACTGCCAGCCCGATCCAAGAGGTTGTGCGCGACATCAGGCTACTGTAATTCAATTCATGAACTCGCAGGGTGTTTGTCCCAGTCGCACACGGCCTAGCGTCCCGGCAGTCCGAACTAGTCGAACGGATGTCCTTCTGAACGGCAGCCTTGCCCTCCACTTCCGCATGACCGATCGAAACGCGCGGTGTGTTCCCACGGGCGCGACCGCGGCAGGTCGCGAATTGAGCGCGCTCCGCCAGCACCTCCGCCAGCACCTCCGCCAGCACCTCCGCCAGCACCTCCGCCAGCAGCTCCGCCAGCAGCTCCAGGCCCTCCAGCGCTGCTAACAGGCCCCACCGGTAGAACCTGGTAGTCGGAGAACACATCCTTGAAGAGGTCCACCTTCGCCGAAAGCTGAAACTCCACCGCGAAATGCTCGATGCTCGGCGTCATGAACCACTTGCCCGATATGTTCACCTCACAAGTGATCACCAGCGCGCAATCCACGCTGACGTATTTGGGACTCCCGGGGCACGGGCCCCATGTACCGGCGTCGGAACACGTGTCCTCCCCAACAATCCTGCTCGACGAACCGGGCAAGCTCGTTACCGCCGCGTCTACCGCGTCAAAGTACTCGGGAGCGAGGTAAGTATATTTATAGCGGCTCTTTCCCTTCGTGTACGTGCGCGCGCGCCTTCCAAATCCTTGACCGCCAAAGGCCCCGCCCTTCCCCCCGAAGAATGGCCTCGGAGTCGGCACCAGATACAACTGCCTTACTGGCTGAATGGTTACCTTAGCGCACTTGCACTTTGAGTCCCTAACGGCTTGGTTCACCTCCCTCGCAAGTGCGTCGACACACTCCTGCAGGGCAGTCAAGTTCGCTCCGGTGACGCTGCAACTCAATCCCATGAAATGCTCCTTCGGTGGCGTTCGATTCGGCCTTCTCAACTACGCTGTAGGAAACGCTGACCACTTGATCCGCCCGGCAAATGGCGCGAACTCAGGCCCCACCGTGATCAAGGGCAGAGCGCCTACGAAAGACCCTAGTACGGCCGCCAAGCCGGTGCCGGCACGATGACATGAAACGCCTCGCCGTCCGTCCCGGTCGGCAGAAACGAGATGCGCAGCTCTTCCTTGAGCCCGCTGATGTCCTTCGTCGCGAGACCCGTCGCGGTGATCGCCGCGAACGAACCCGCCGAGCTCCAGGTCGTGTCGTCCTCGTTCTTGTGCTCGATGGTCACTGCGAGACTCGGCGGCGACGACCCGAACAGGTGCGTCACCTCGATGCTGAAGAGAGCCGCTTCGCCGCCGCGCGGGAAGCTCGGGCTGTAGAACGGCACGGTGCCGCCCATGACTGTGACCTGCGTTCCGACATTCATCTGAGTCTCCTGTAGCGCGTTCCCTGGTTTTCGTTCCTTGTTCGATTGGCGTGTTAATACGGTCGCCAGCTGAAATGGATCGCGCCGATGCGCGCAGTATCGCCCTGGGCGGATCCTGTGGCGAAGTGCAGCAACACGCGTACGGCCTGCTTGAACCCGCTCATGTCCTTCGAAAACGTGCCCGCCGCCGTGATGCCGGCGAACGTCCCCACCGTCGACCAGCTCGTCTCGTCGCTGTTCTTGGTCTCGACGGCCACGACCAGCGCCGCACCCGCGGACACGAACTCCAGCACGCTCAGGCTGACGAGCGCGGCCTCGCCGCCACGTGGCTTCGCCTTGGTGTACACGGGCGACACTCCGCCCGGGCTCACGATCAACGAACCGAGCATTTCACATCCGCCGCCACAACCCATGGTGTTCTCCTTCGTCCGCGCACGTCTGCTTCCGATCGAGCGCGCGAGTTTGCATCGTCGTTTCGCATGACGACTTCGAACCTATCCACGGCGCGGCGCTGCATCGACCCGAAAACCCGGCCTCGTCGAACATTCGACAGTCGAATACTCGACAGCGCAACATGCGCAATCGCTGCTATGGAGATGCCGCTGA
>CBDURV010000086.1:0-10735 GCA_965369495.1 uncultured bacterium | reverse complement strand
GGAAGTCTGCAACCGGTTCCATCCGCAGGACCCGCGCTGGCAGTGGCGACCGTCGTTCGAGGGCGAGCGACCGCCGTGGGAACCGCGGCGGCCGGATGATCCGGCCAACCAGTATGACAACTACAACACCGAGCGCGATGGCGGCATGGCGCAGGCCAAGGAGCAGAAACGGGTCGAGCAGTTCAGCGGGCGCGCCAAGCGCGAACTCTGCGGACCGCAGTTGCGCAACTACAAGATCCCGCTGACCGCCAAGGGACAGCTTGAAAAGTACGGCACGACCTTTACGAACCTGCTGCAGCAACTCGGCAGCTCGAGTGCGGCCGAAGTCAAGACCGCACGGTTGCGGCTGATCGCTGCGATTCGCCAGAGCCCGTCCCATCCGTACGTTGCGCCCGATCCGTTCTACGCCCAATGCGCCCGCTTGTCGCCGCGGCGGAGCTGACCCTCGCGGCAAGGCCAAACGACTCGCTCGCGTCGGCGGTACGCCTCGCGCGGCACGCCATAATCGATGCCGCCGCGCCGGACGATGCCGCGCAGGCCGAGCTGCGGTCGCTCCGCGAGCTCGAACATGTCCACCGCTTGGCCGACGGGATCGAGCAGGCATCCCACCCTGTGTTCGGAGGGGGCTGACCAAGTGCCCGGATCTATTCCTGGATCCGGCAGTAGCCCCACGAGGAGCGGTCGCGGGCCATGCACACGATCAACGCGGCGATCTTCTTCATCGGGCCAAGACGCCCCGCCCGCTTCGCCGCGAAGGTCCATTTCAGCGCGATCAGCCGGCGGTGCCAGCGCATCAGCGTGTCCGGCGTCACGATCGTGCGATGCGATCCAGCGCCTTGCGCTCCAACCTCTTCGCTTTCGACGCCAGGCGATGGCGCTGCTCGTCGGTGAGGCGCAGGCGCTTGTTCGTCACCCTCGACCGCTCCCCCGCGCTCCTGTTTGTTCCCTGCTCCGTCGAGCCGGGAAACGGGATCCTCGGGCGCCGAAAACCCCACTGCCGGACGGTTTGCCGACGTGGATGGGCGCCAATCGACGCGGGAATCATCAATTGCAGCGGAAATGGCCTACAAGAACCGGTGAGACTGGGATTTCACGGAGCCTCTTCGTCGAATCCCGCCCCCGCCACCAGACAGAAAAAGCCCGGACCTTGGTTCGGGCTTCTTCTAATCTGGTCGCGTGTCATTCGACCCGGATGCCCTGCGGACCGCGCTTTTCCAGCGGTTGCGCCCGGAGCGCCTGCTCGATTCCCTGGATCTGAGCAGCCTCGGCGCGCGCATCGCCCTGCTCTGCCTGGGGAAGCCGGCCGAGGCCTACGCGCGCGCACTCCGCAGCCGGCTGGGCCGCCGTATCCAGCGTGAGATCGTGGTGGGCCTGCACGCCGGACACCCGATTCCGAACGACGAGTCATTCGCAGCGGGCGAAGCGCTCATCCAGTTTGTGGGCGAAATCGAGCCCGACACCGACTTGCTCTGCTTCATCGGCGGCGGCGGTTCGGCACTCGCCGAAAGCCCCCGCGCCCCCTTCGACAAGCAGCAGATCATCGAGCGAACGCGGGAACTCATCGACAGCGGCGCCCCCATTGCCGAACTGAACGCCGAGCGCGCGCGCATGTCGCGTATCAAGAACGGCGGCCTTCTGGATGGCTGCCGGGCACGCCGCGTCATGACGCTGGTGCTGGTGGACGTGCCGTCGGACGATCCCGCCCTGGTCGCATCGGGCCCCACGATCGACGGCCGAAGCGAAGTCGTGCGCGTTGCCGGCTATCCGGAACTCGCGCGTTTCGCCGCCGAACTGCTGCCGGGCGCGCGCATCCACGAACCGGCATTCGACGAGCCTCTGGAAACCGCCATCGAACGCCTTGTTTCACTTTTAGGCGACGCACCCTTGATCAGCGGCGGAGAGTTGACCACACCGATGTGTGGAGGGGGGCGCGGGGGGCGCAACACGGAATTCGTCATCCGCCTCGCCAACCGACTTCGGCATGAACCGTGGCGCGTCATGTCGCTCGCCACCGACGGCTGCGACGGCAACAGCGACTCGGCGGGCGGCTGGATCGACTCCGAAGCGCTGCAAGGCATCGACATCACGTCTTGGCTGGAGCGCGGCGACTCCGGCGGCCTGCTGGCCGAGCGCGGAACGCTTTTCCCGCAGGCCGCAACGGAGACCAACCTGATGGATCTCCACATCGTCGCCCGCCGCCTATAATCACCAGCCGCATGTCCAATCGCATCAAAGCAGCCATCGCCTGCGCCCTTGTGGCGAGCGGCTTCGGCCTCGTTTTGCGCTACGAGTCGTCGCTCTACGTCATCACCGGCGCGGCATCGAGTTGCACCGTCTCGGAGACGTTCGACTGCAATGCGGTGCAGACATCGGCCTACGGCAAGATTCTCGGCGTTTCCGTTTCGCTGTTGGCGGTTGCCGGCAGCGCGACGCTCGTGGCGCTGCTGCTGCTTACGCGCCGCTTCGGCGGTCGCATGCTGCAACTGGCCGCGGTGCTCGCGGGAACCAATGCGGTCGTGTCGCTCGTCTTTCTGGGCATCACCATCTTCGCGCTGGGAACCGATTGCCTCTACTGCAACGCGATCCAGTTAATGAGTGTCGCCTGCGGCATCCTCGTCGCCCTCGAAGCCCGATCCGTGCGCGGAACGGGCGCGTGGACTCAACCGCTGCGCGCGGCGGGCGTGACCGGCGCGATCCTGCTGCTGCTCGCCGTGCAAGGCGAGGTGTTCGCTTCCGGCCACGAGCGGCTCGGCATACTGGTCGAAGAGACCGGCGGCGCATCGAGGCGCGTGGACATCGCCGACGCGCTGCTCATCGGCGATCCCGAGCGAGGCGCGCAGAACAGCTTCCTCGTCTACTTCGACTTCGGCTGCCCGCGCTGCCGCGCGTGCTACAAGCAGGCGACGACGCTTCAGAAGAAGCACCCCGACCGCGTGCATTTCTTCTTCAAGCACTGGCCGCTCGATCGCAAGTGCAACAAGACCCTGCACCGCACCGAGCACCCGGGCTCGTGCGCGGCGGCGCGCGCGGCCCAGGCAGCGCAGATCGAAAACCGCACGGTCGAGGCGATGAACAAGTTGTTCTTCGCGCCCGACTTCTCGCCGCCCGGGCTACGCGACCTCGGCCCCAAGCTGGGCATCGATGCCCATATCTGGCAAGCCCTACTCAACTCCCCCGCCATAGAGCAGACCGTCGAACGGGATGTCGCCGAAGGCAACAGTCTTGATTTCAACGGCGTGCCGAAGCGATTCCGCAACGGCCGTCTCGTCGCCGACCTGCGACTGCGCGCCAAGTGAACCGGTCCACACCTCAAATCCGCGCCGCACTGGCGACCACCGGGCTCGCGCTGGCGCTGTTCCAGTGTTGGTACGTCTACCTGCCCGCCGACGAGGCGATCCGCTTTTCGCAGTGTCGCCTCAACGCCCACCTCGACTGCTTCAAGTCGCTCAGCACCTACGGCGCCGACATGATGCCTTTCGGCCTGCCGGTCTTTCCCGCGCTGGCCGGCCTCTACCTGTGGATGGCGGCGCTGCTGGGTTTCGCGGCCACGGCCGACGAACCGCGGCGCAGCGGATGGATTGCATGGGCGGGCGTCCTGGCCTTTCCCGTCACCGGCCTCTCCGCGTACGTGCTGTTGAACGACCTGATGGTTGCGAAGGCGACGAGCCTCTCTACGTTGCTGCTGCTCGGGCATGGCGTTGCGCTGTTCCTGATGGCGGTGCTCGGCGGTCTCCCGGCACCCGCCCTGCGCGCGGGGGCACGCGGCGCGGGCGCGTTCTCACTGATCGGCCTGCTCGCCGCGTCGCTGCTTTACGGCGGCGGCAGCACGCGCCTCGCGGCACGCGAGGTGGAAATCGAACGGGAGAGCGCGCCCGCGCAGTTGCGCTGGTCGCGTTTCCTGCACACGGTTCCCCGCGTCGGCGCCGCCCATCTCGGCAACGCGACGGCCGCACGCGAAGTGCTGCTGTTCGTCGATCCCAAGCAGCCCGAATCGCAAGCCCTCATGCGGGCGGCGAACGCACTCGCGGGCGCACTCGGCCAGGAGACGGCGATCTATCTCTACGCGCCCGACGACCCGCGCCTGCTCCAGGCGTTCCGCGACGGCAAGCTGAGCGAGTTCCTGGACAACCCGCAGCCCTTCCCGAAGACCGACGCGCCCGAAGGCTTCGCACGCCAGCAGGCGGCGATCCGCAAGATCGACATTGGCGGCCTGCCCACCGCGCGCTGGCGCGGTGGTTCCGCCAGCGGCGCGATCGACCTGACCGAGATCCTGCGCGAGCTTCGGTAGGTTGCGTGACCTCTCAGGATCGGTTTTGGGCTTTGGGCTGTGGGCTTTGCGTCGCGACCAGTCTTGCCACGTGGCGTAGGTGTCGTCGTGGGGGCTCGGTTGATTGTGGCGCCGCACCAAGACACCCGAGGCGCCTTCGCATCGATGCGCGAGCGCGTGAGCTGATTGATGTGTGCGTCAAGGGTCTGCATCGGATCAAGGTTGCAGATCGCAATGGCAACGCGACGCAGGCCGTCCTTGAGACTCGATAGAAGCGAGTCAGTGTCTTGCCGCCCATCGGCAAGCAGCGTCGCTATCCGACCCTAGCCCGCAAGAGAGCGTAGAGCGCCGAAGGGGCGGGCCCCGATTGATTGGAAGCTCCTCACGGATCTGCCGGTTCGCACTCGCCGAGAGGCAATCGAAAAACTCCAGTGGTACGCCCGCCGTTGGGAAATCGAGACGTTCCACAAAGTCCTCAAGTCCGTGTGCAACGCGGAGTCGCTACGACTCCAAACCCGAACCCGCGCGCGCCTCTGGGGTGTCGCTTTCTTTCTGTATTTCCGAGCGGCGCGTGTGCGCGCGGCCCCCCCTGCTGGGGCGGCCGCGCGGCGGCCGAATCTTGAAGTGGCGGGCTCGATCCGTTTTCCTTTCGGTTCTTCGATTCATGCACCAACGCCCCGAGGCTTGGGTAGTGCACCGAATCGGTCATCTGCGCGCGGCGAACTTCGAGTAGTGTGCTCGCCATGTTCAAGATCGAAACGCGCGCTCTTGTTTGCGTGCTAGCTATTCAGATCGGCGTACTCGCCAACCCAGTCGCCCAGCAATGCGTCGCGACGCCATTTGGCAACGTCACGATCCAGGTCGATCCCACCAACCCTAACGTCATCATCGCGAACGTTCCGGGGGCCAAGAACGCGGCTGGTCAGGTCGTCGGGAAGAGCATTTCGATGACGCTCGTGAAGTCTGGGACCAAAGCTATCGGTACGGTCCGCGCCTACTGTGCGCTGGCGAATGCGAACAAGTTCACGTACTGCACGCCGAATGGCCAGACGTTCCTCCACTACGGACCGTGGTACTACTTTAGGAATACATCTCCTTCCGCGGACGTTGCCCAGTGGGTTACCAAGCATCAGGGTGGACCGGGTACTCCGCCCCCCGTGCCATATCCGGACGGTGCGCCTGCCGGAGGCGGCGGCGGCGCTGCACCTTGGTGGGGCGGCGATATACTGAAGCTCGGAATCGGTGACCGTGGGCTCATTGACTCGCCCGGAATCAACTTGCCGTGTCCACCGCTCGCGAACGCAGTGGACAAGAACAAGACCCTGAAGCAGAAGTTCGTCACGTTCATGGGATCAGGCATCCCAAAAAAGGTCTTCGCCTCATTCAAGTGGGGGCACACGATCACCTACAACGAGAAGACGAAGGTAACCGCAATCAATTCCTGCCCGGTCACACTTCAGTGGGCCGGAAGTGCCGAGTTCAAAGCGTGCCTGAAGAAGATCAATCTTGCTGCTCCAGGGCACGGATATGACCCCTATCTCGCCACGGAATGAGCAACGATAGGGGCTGATGCGGTGGCGCTGGATCTTCCCCTTCGGGCTCGTCGGCGCAGTGTTGGTAGCCCTGCAGGTCTGCGGCCCGCAAGAGTTCAAGGAGCGTTCCAGTCGAGACCATGTCCGTCCCCCGCTAGCGAATGGTGAAGGTGGCGGCGCCGATGAGTCGCTGGTGCAGGCTGGCAAGCCCAGAACGGATCGCGCTCGCGACGAAATCGCGTTGGACGAACGCGACGCGCGGCTCGCCGGCGCGATCGTCAATCTGATTCGTCGCTGCCACAACGGCGCGATCGATCCAAGTGGATTGAAGTCCGCACTGCTGGACGCGCTCGCGGCTAATCGGCCCCGTCTTGCCGGCTTGTATGCCTATGCGTACGGAGTCGTTGCTTCGACGCGACGCACGCCCGCTTTCATTCGGTCGCTGAACGCGGCGCCTCATCCCGTGCTCTCGATGCTCGCGTTGGGGCTCCAGAGTCGGCGCGAAAGCGCTGTCTGGGAACGGGAAGAGGCGATAAAAGCGGTCAGCGGCGTGCTCTTGTCTCGCACACTCAATGCCAGCTATGCCGACTGGGCACGACAGTTCTTCTTGGCGGAGCTGGGAGAACAGGCGGTTCGAGTCGCATCCGGTCCGAACTCTGGCGGTACAGCCGTGCAGAGACTCGATATCGAACTTCAGCGAAATGCGCTGACGCTATTGACACGCGATGTGCCTCGAACCGATGGAGAGTCGTTTGTGCCGATCTTGTTGAGCGACCGTGTTGCCAGCGGGGACAGAACCTCACTGATTCTGACCCTATTCAGCCGCCCTTCCGGCAAGGAGTGGGCGAATACCGCGCTCTTGCGAGTTGCGTCGGACTCGGCTGACCGAACGGTCCGCTCGACAGCACTCCGCCAATTGGGAGAACCCCTTGATCCCTCGCAGCAACAGATGTTGGTTGCGCTTGCGACAGCGGAATCGGACCCTGAGTTCGTCACACAGGCGGTCGACAGCATGCGCATGACAAACACGCGCCCCGGTGCCGTTCTTGCGGACTTGTTTCGCCGCCACGACCACGAGGGAGTACGACTTGCGGTCGGGCGGTTAGCCGTCTCAACTGCGAAGACGTTCGACGCGCCTGAGAACCAGGCTGTGTTTCTTCATATCGTTCGCGAACGAGACGGGGCGCTTCTCACGCGGCTTCTTGGCCGGGTTCAGCACCGGAAATTCCTGAAATCACCGGTCCCGGCGCTCGCGCTCGATGCCATGCGTGTTGGTCTCGCGTCCCCGGATCCGGCAGTCGTGCGTGAGACGTTGCTTGCGATCCAAGCGCAATCCGTAGTGGACCTGCGCGACGATGTCCGAAAGTTCTCCGAGGACAACACGCACGATTTTCGGGACCTGGTGGCGCGCGTGCTGCAGTCGCTCGACGATCGCTGAGGGAGAGGGCGTGCGCTACCTAAAGCCCAATTCTGCCGCGAGCTTAACCGGCATGATTCACGAGGCGTGGGCGCATCGGAAGTAGAACTCGCGGTCATGAACTGCGGGGAGCGGCATCGTGCGCTATTCGAACTACGGCGTGCCGTCCAAGACAGTTCGTCGAGATCGAAGAAAGAGTCCAATGGCGCCCTTGAGGGGTCGCCGAGGACGAACGGTGCATAGCCCATCACCCGCGAAGCGCTGCGAGTCTAGAGAAACGCGACCGGCTGATAGGCGCCTCCCAGTACGCGCTGCGCATCGGCGCCGATCCAGCGGTCGAGGATCGTGGCGTAGATCTGGCGGAAGTCGGTGTGGTGTTTGACGTCGCCGTCGTCGAGGTCGGTGAGACTCGGGTGCGCGCCATGGTGGCCGCCATTGAGCGAGCCGCCCAGCACGATCATGGGCGCGGCGGCGCCATGGTCGGTACCGAGGCTGCGGTTTTCCTTCAGGCGTCGGCCGAACTCCGAGTAGGTCACGCACAGCACGCGCTTGTCGAGTCCCTTGCGCTTGATGTCGGCGTGGAATGCGCCGAGCGCGCCGCCCAATTCATTCATCAGCGCGCCGTGCGCTTCGGCCTGACGGCTATGCGTGTCGAAACCGGAAAGGCGCACCGCGTAGACACGGCTGGCGAGGTTCGCCTCGATCAGGCGCGCCACCTGCCAGAGCCGGTTGGCGAGCGCGGTCTGCGGATAGGCGTCACGTCCCGCACCCTGCTTGAGCGCCCCCTCGATGCGAGTCGAGGTGCGGTACGCCTGGTCGGCGGCGCGGCGGATGTACTCGGCCGTGCCACCCGCACGTGCACGACTGCTCATCGCCCTGACCAGTTTGCGGTTGCCCGCCGAAATGGTGAAGCGGTTGGCGTCGGCCACGCTCGGAACGACGACCTGCTCCCCCACCAGCGCGAGACTGAGCGGGCCGGGGTCGAGTTGCAGGCCGGCGACTTCGCGCCCGGGCAGTGAATCGAGCGCGCGGCCGAGCCAGCCGTTCCAGCGCTCCGGCGTCGTCTGCGATGCGGTGTGCCAGATGTCGTTGCTGGCGAAGTGGCTGCGATTGGGATCGGGATAGCCGACGCCGTGCAGGATGCCTAGCGCGCCGTCGTCCCAAGCGGCGTGCAACGGCTTGAGACCGGGATGCAGGCCGATGTGATCATCGAGTCGGGCGAGTTGCCCCTTGCCGATGCCGAGGCTGGGGCGCGCGCGGTAGTAAGCGTCGTCGCCGTACGGAATGACCGTGTTGAGCCCGTCGTTGCCGCCGTCGAGTTGAATCAGCACCAACACGCGATCGGTCTGCTCGGCCGCCCACAGCGCGCGGGAGAAGAGGGTCGGCAGTGCTGCGGCCGCGGCCGAAGCGGCCAAGCCGCCCTTGAGGAATGCCCTGCGGTCGAGGGCCTGTTTTTCTGCGCAACTCATGCGAGGTGTGCCTCCGGAAGGGTCAGGAGCGCTTGCACGAGGTCCTTGGCCCCCGCGCCGCTCGCTGCCATCTGTTTGCCCTCGGGACTCGGGAGCGGTCGGCCCAGCAGAGCCAGCGCCGCATTATCGATCGAACGCGGCTTCGCCTGCTCGGCGAGAGCACGCGCCGTGCGCACACGGGTTAGCCACGTGGCGGTATTGATCCACGCGCGCTGCCCGGGCCAGCCCTTGACGTTGGGCGGCGAGAGCAGATCCTGCCCCATGGCGCGCAGCAGCGGAAGCGCCGCCTTCGCGTTGGTCTTGCGCATTTCGAGCGCGCGCGCGGAGCCGACGACGAATTCGAGCGGCCCCTTGATGAGACTGCGCCGCGTGTCGGCCGCGAAGAATAGGCGCGAACCGAACAGCACCCGCAGCGTCGCGGTCATGTCGTAGTCGCTGGAGCGCAGCACGTCGGCGAGTGCGGTGACGATTTCCGCCGACGGCTCGGGCGTCACGAAAAAGCGCAGAAGCTTGCCGGCAAGGAAACGAGCACAGGCGGATTGTTCCAGCGCGATGCGTTGAATGTCCTCGCCACCGAAACTGCCGCGCTGGCCGAGCACGACCTTCTCGTCCCGGTCGTGCAGCGAAGATGCGAAGTGAAACTGCTCACGCAGGATGTGCCAGCCGGTGAACGCGCGCGCCGCTTCCTGGATGTCCTTCTCTGAGTAGTTGCCCACGCCGAGCGTGAACAGTTCGAACACTTCCCGTGCGTAGTTCTCGTTCGGGCTGCCCTTGCGGTTGGTCTCGTTGTCGAGCCAGCGGATCATCGCCGGATCACGCGCCACGCGGTCGAGCAGCGGCGCGAACTTGCCCAGCCCGAGGTCCAGGAAGATGCGGTACTGGCGCGTCATCCATCCCAGGTCCCGCACCTTGCTGAGCGACGTCGCGAAGTGGCCGTGCCAGAAGAGCGCCATCTTTTCGCGCAACTGATGCTCGCCGCGCAACATGCGCATGAGGATCCAGGCGCGCGCGCCCGCCTCATCGTTGGCGCCGAGGACGCTCTGATAGACGAATTCCAGCTCTTCGGCCGCTTCCTCCTTCCCGGGCCCATCCACCATCTTCGCTACGGCGGCGGCGGGCGTGAGTTCGAGGGTCTGTTTGACGGTGCGGGCGGGAGCGGCGAAACCGGCACGGCGCCAGAGATGCGCGGCCGCGTCGAAGTCCCACGGGTTGTCCCGCGTGGGCTCCCAGGGCTTGAGTTGTTCGTGCACTACTTCGCCTCCGGCGCCGTGAGCGTCGCATGCAGCGAGAGGCCGGTGGCGGCGCGCGACTCGTTCGCGGTGAAGGAGAACTCGGTCAGCATCGAGGCGGCGTCGAGCAGTAGGCCGATCACCTGCTCCGCGGTCGCCTTGTCCACGCCCTCCTTGATCATGTGCTGGGCGACCAGCGCCGATCGGTTCTCGCGCAACATCGCGACGGCGGGCCGCGGGTTGAGCCAGAAGCCGGCGTTCTTGCCGGCGGGCGCCTTGGTGCTGCCTTCGCGCGCATCGATCAGGCGCTTGAGCACGGCCGTCGATGATGCAATCACGTACTGCTCGCCGACGACCGCGGCGGCCGGTTCGAAGTTGTAGCGAATCGGCATCGCACGGCGCCCCTCCATCTCACCCTTCGTGGGCGAGGGATAGCTCGCCGTCATGATGGGGATCTCCTTGTAGTTCTCGCGCATGACCATGAACTTGCGCGACATCTGTTTCTCCTGGATGCCGATCAGGGACATGACCTGTTGGAACGCGAGGTCCATGCTTTGCCGCATGCGCTCGTCGGTCTTGATGGGCCAGATGAGCGCCATGTGCGGCAGTTTCACCTCGGGCGTCGGTTCGCCGTCGGCCCACGTGCGGCGGATGGCGACGAAGGTCACCTCGCCGCCGAGACGCGGCAGCACCTCTTCGCTGAAGGTGAGACCGGTCAGCGTCTCGAAGGTTCCGGAGAACTTGACGAGTTGCGGGAGCGCCTTGGCCGCGATGAAGTCGTCCTGGAACTCCCAGAGCGAACGCAGGTTGCGCTTCATGCG
>CBDURV010000085.1:0-10745 GCA_965369495.1 uncultured bacterium | reverse complement strand
TTGCCGTAACCATTACCGAGCGTGTACCCGGCTTGGAACATGCGCGCCAGGAACTCGGTGCTCTCATCGAGACGCAGACACGTCACGGTCGGCGACGCGTGCGCGCGCGTCGCCAGCACTTCGAGGCCGCGCTCGTCGGCCCACGCCAGCGTGCGGTCGCGCATTTCCCGATGGCGGTCGAGCCGTTGCTCGATGCCCTCCGCCTCGATGCGCGCGGCCTGCGCCTCGAGCGCGTAGATCTGCGGCAGCGCGGGCGTGAACGGCGGCTGGTTTTCGGCGTAGCGGCGCAGGTCGAAATAGAAGCTGTCCGCCGGCGGCGCGTTGTCGAGAAGATCGTCGCGCACAACGGCGAAGGCGAGGCCCGGCGGAAGCGCGAGCGCTTTTTGCGAGCCGGTCAGCGCGTAGGCGAGATTCCATTCGTCGAAGCGCAACTCGATGCCGCCGGCACCGCTCGTCGAATCGACCAGCAGCGGCAACGGCGCGACCGCCTCGGCGAGTTTCGCGAGCGGTTGCACGACGCCCGTAGACGTCTCGTTGTGCGCGACCAGCACGCCGACGTAGTCGCCCGCCTCGCACGTTGCACGCACCGCCGCGGGATCGTGCGCCTCGCCCCACGCCACGCTCGACCGCTCCACCTCGTGGCCGCACGCTTCCGCGATCTGCGCGAAGCGCTCGGAGAAAGCACCGTTCACCAGTGCCAGCGTGCGACCGCGCCGCAGCAGCCGAACGCCCGCCTCCATGAAGCCGGTCGCGGAGCAGGCGCCGAGCAGCACCGTGCGTTGCGTACCGAAGACCGCCCGCAGCGCCGGTTGCACCGCGTCGAAGAGTTCCGCGCAGGCTGCCGAGCGATGCGCCATCATCGGCCGTTGCATCGCGGCCAGCACGTCGGGGTGCACTTCGCTGGGCCCCGGCAGGAAGAAACGTCCGAACTCTTCGCTCATGGGCGCGCGATTGTATCCTCGCGCCCATGCGCTATCGCCTTGCCGTCTTCGACTTCGACGGCACGCTCGTGGATACGCGCCGCCCGATCACGCTTTCGGTCAATCGGACGCTGGAGGAACTCGGCTACGAACGTCGCCCCGTCGCGGAAATCGAGGAGCTGATCGGTCTGCCGCTCGCCGTCGTCCTGGGAACTCTCGCGCGGCGCACCAAAGGCGCCGAACCCGACGAGGAGGCGCTCTGCACTCGCTATCGCGCCGTCTTCAAGGAGGTCGCGCCGGAGGAATCTCCGATGTATGAGGGGGTGCGGGGGACTCTGGCCGCCCTGCGCGATGCGGGTGTCACGCTCGCCATCGCAACGAGTCGCAGCCGCGACAGCCTCGAGAAGTTTCTCGACCAACACGCCCTGCGCGGCGACTTTGAGTTTTGGGCCGGCGGGCAGTGCGTGCAGCAGGGCAAGCCGCACCGCGAGATGCTCGACCTCGTCGTCGAATCCTGCGGCCACCCGATGGCCGAGACGATCATGATCGGCGACACGTCGCACGACATGGAAATGGGGCACGCGGCCGGTGCCGACACCTGCGCCGTGAGCTACGGCATGCACGAGTTGGAGCGCCTGCGCGCCGCCGCGCCGACCCATCTCGTACACCACGCGCGCGAAATTCCCGCCGTGGTACTGTCGCCTGCATGAAGACTCTTCTGTCTCTGTTTCTGTTTGGTGTCACGGTCTTCGCGCAGGGCCAGGGCAATCGCAGCGAGAACGATGCGCTTGCCGGACTGATCGTGCACGAACGCGCGGGCAAGGTCGTGGTCGCGGCGGTGCTTGCGGACTCGCCGGCGGCGAAGGCGGGACTGAAAAAGGGCGACACGCTGTTGCAGGCGGGCGAGCGCAAGCTCACGCGCCACAACGACCTCGACCGCGCCATCGACGGGCTGGAAGCGGGCGCGGATGTTGTCGTGCGCTACGAGCGCGGCGGCAAGAAGCAGAAGGCGACGCTCAAGCTCGTTGCGCGGCGCGGCTTTGCGAGCGACTACCTGCGCGGACCGGGGAGCAAGAAAGTCGGCTTCAAGTCGCCGGGGTGGTCGGCGTTTGCGTGGATCAACGTGCCCAAGGGCAAGGTCGCGCCCGACGCCGAGAACACGCGCGGCAAGGTGGTCGTCTTCCACTGCTTCCAGAGCTGGTGACCGGGCTGCAAATCGCGGGGGTTCCCCGTGCACGTCAAGGCCGAAGCGAAGTTGGCCGACGCGAAGGATGTCGTGTTCTTCCACCTGCAGACGGTTTGGGAAGGGCAGCACGCCAACAAGCCGGAAACCCACGCGGCGGTCGCCAAGCGCTTCGGCATCAAGGTGCCGATCGGCTATGACGCCCACGTCGATGGCGCGCGCACCAGCATCACGATGCGCCGCTTCGCCACCGGCGGCACGCCCTGGACGATCGTGATCGACAAGCAGGGCGTCGTGCGCTTCAACGCGTTCACGCCCAAGGATGTCGGGCAACTGACCGATCTCATCGCAAAGCTCCGCGCCGAATAGCCCCGGTCGGAATGCGATACCGGCTTGCACGGTATCCATGTATCGAGTATGCTCTGGGATGGAGACCACCCTGCTTGATCATCTCGTTCGGCGACACAGCGACCGCGGATCTCTATCACGGTCGGCGAACTCGACGCGTGAAGCGCATTGGAGCGGATGTTGCCCGCGCGGCCCTGCGCAAGCTCGATCGGCTGAATGCCGCTCGCGAGCTGCGAGATCTGCGCGCTCCTCCGGGCAATCGGCTGGAGGCATTGCGCGGTGATCGGGCGGGATTTCACAGCATCCGCGTGAACGATCAGTTTCGGCTGGTCTTCCGGTGGACCGATGCCGGAGTGCAGGACGTTGCGCTCACCGACTATCACTAGCCAAGAGGTGAACCACATGCAGCCTGAAAACCGTATCCCCACGCATCCGGGAGAGATCCTGCTGGAAGAGTTTTTGCGTCCCATGGGCATGACGCAGGTGAAGTTCGCCAAACACATAGGGGTTCCCGTGCAGCGGGTCAACGAGATCGTCCGCGGACGCCGGGGAGTGTCGGCGGAGACCGCGTGGCTCTTCTCGCAGGCGTTCGGAACCACGCCCGAATTCTGGCTCAACCTGCAAGCGGGGCACGACCTGGCGACACACCGACCTGATCGTGCCGTGCGCGCGCTGAGCTAGATTCGACCGAGGGCAGCCCCTCATCGCAAAGCTCCGCGCCGAATGAGGGCGAGGAGTTCCTCCAGCAGAACGCGTGCGCGTTGCTCCATTTCCGGGTCGAACTCGTCGGGGCGGACTCTCGTGTGTTTGCGGCTGTAGATGCTCATCACACATACGAGGGATAACGCCCGCCCCGCGTTACACGGATAATTCGTGGTCGGGGCCGAGCCGCCGTGCGAGATCCTCGCGCAGCGCCGCGCGCGCCCGATGCAGCCGCACGCGCGCATTCACGGCCGAGATCTCGAGAGTTTCGGCGATCTGCTCCGGTGTGAGGTGCTCATAGAGGTGCAGGCGCAGGATGTGGGCGCGCGCGTCCGGCAGCATCTTGAGCGACTGCTCAACCAGCCGGTGCAGTTCCGTGCCCATCGCGATCTGGCTGGGCGTCTCCTGGCGCCCCGGCACACGCGAATCGATCTCCTCGCGCTCGTCCGGCATGGTCTGCTTGCGCCGCGCGGCATTGGTAATGCGGTGCTGCAGGATCAGGCGCAGCCACGCGCGAAACTCGCGGTCGCCGCGCGGTTCGAACGAGGGCAGCCGCTCGCAGATTTCCATCAGTGCTTCCTGCGCAAGATCCTCGGCGTCGGTGCGGCCGCGCAGTCGGGCGCCGAGGCGCCGATCGAACCAGCTCACCAAGCGGGGCCGAATGCGCCGCAGCAGCGCCAGCATCGCCATCTGGTCGCCTTTGACGGCGTTGATCGCCGCCAGGTAGGTGGGTTGCGAGCCGTCACCACTCATAGGTGCAGCATGCAACGAAAGCCGGTGTAGATGCCGCGGTGGCCTTTGGCGCGCTGCTCGCGCATCCACGATGCACAGCGATCGGGCCCCTGTCCCCACGAACCGCCGCGCGCCACCCGCGCCATCTTCGTCTCGTCCATCCACGAGCGCGTCCACTGCCACACGCCGCCCGCCGCGTCCGCCATGCCGTAGAGCGAGCGGGCCGCGCGGAAGGTGCCGACCGGTTCCGGAAACGCCGGCCCTGCGCGCGAGTCGCGGCACTTGGCCAAGCAGGCGTCCGCCACCTCGCCCCACGGGAAGCTGCGTCCGTCCACGCCGCGCGCCGCCTTCTCCCACTGCTCCTCGCTGGGCAGTCTGTACGCGCGCTCGGTCCGCTCGCTCAGCCAGCGGCAATAGGCGGCCGCGTCGGTGTAGCTCACGCCGACCACCGGCAGATCCTGTTCGAAGTTCTTGCCGTGCAGCGACACCGCCTGCTCGCGCGCCTCCTCCGGCATGATCGTGTGCAGCACGCGATAACGTCGTGCGCCCACGCGTGCGACGAGGGCCGCCTGCTGCGTGCGCGGCAGATGTGTCAGCGCCTGCTCCATGCCGTCACGCCGCTCGGTATCGATGAGGAACTCGAGATAGTCGAGGAAGGTGACGGGATGGCGTTGGATCGCGAAGTCGGGCAGCTCAAGCCATGCGCGCTCGGCGCCGCGGCCGAACCAGAAGGGGCCGCCCGGCACGTAGACGCAATCGTCGGGAATCGCGTTGGGCGCGGGCATGCGGATGGTGCCTTCCCACGAACCGCCGCGGCGAATCACGATCGGGTAGCGCACCGTCGCGGAGTGGCGTCGTTTCAACACGGCGACATACGAGCCCGCCGGCAGCAAGGGCGCCTCGAGTGGCGTGCGCCCGAGGAAGCTGCGCTTGCGCTTGGTCATGAAGCCGCTGTGCTCGCGTAGCGCGTAGAGCCACACGTCCGCGGGGTCGCCGACCGCGTCGATCTTGAGCGTGCCGGCGCCGCGGAAAAACGAGCGCACGCGCCCGTGGATGCGGCGCAGGCGCAGCACCGCCATACGCATGTCGGCCCGGTCGCGCGTCGACTCCGCGTCCATCAGGCGCGAGCGCCAGAGCGCGGAGAGCGCGCGCACCGCCGAACGGTTGCCCGGGTGGTGGATGCGCGCCGCCTCGAGCAGTTGACAGGACTGATCGAAAAGCAGTCGCGTCGCCACCCGCAGGCGATCCACGTCGCGGCGCGCGTCGAACAGCTTCTTCTTCCCGTCGAGCGGTTCCCACGGCTCCACCGCCGCCTCGTTCAGGCGCAGCGCGTGTTCCGCCTCGCCCAGCTTGCGGCGCCATTCCACGTAGCGTCCTGCCAGCTTGCGGCCGCGCCGTCCCAGCTCCGCGCTCGCGCGGCGGCGGCGCGTGCGCTCCAGTCGGGTTTCGATCCAGTGCCGGAGTTCGTTCGCGAACTCGGATGCGTCCGCGTGCCGCTCCTCCACGCGTGAAGCCATCGCCTTTTCCGCGATGCGCAGGAGGCTGCGCGAATGCGTCCATCCATCCGGCCGCGCGGGCTCGCGCACGTGGCCGCCCAGTTTCTTCATGGCGAGTTCCGTGTCGCCGGGATCGAAGGGCGCGCGCAGCGTCGCGATCTCGTAGAGCACGCAACCGAGCGCGTAGATGTCGCTGCGCCCGTCGAGCGTTTCGCTTTCCCCCATGATCTGCTCGGGGCTCATGTAGACCAGCGTGCCCTTGACCTGGTCGAAGCGTGTCTGCGAGTCGCGCTCGTCGAGCACAGTGCGCACGCGCACCGGTTGGCCCGGGTCGGGGAACGCGATGCGCCCGCCGCGCACCTTGGCCAACCCCCAGTCCATCAGGTGCACCTCGCGGTGCGTGCCGAGCATGATGTTCTCGGGTTTCACGTCGCGATGGATGACGCCGCGCTCGTGCGCGAACGAAAGCGTGTCGGCGACGATTGCCAGCGCGGCGACGAGATCGCGCAGCGGGTAGCTGTGGCGGATCGCATCGGGGTCGGCGGCGAGTTTCGAGACGATGGCGGCCAGCGTTTCGCCGTGCACGCGCTTCATCGCGTAGAACAGACGCCCGCCCGGCGTCGTGCCCACCTCGTGGACGGGCGGCACGCCGGGGTGATCGAGTTGGCCGGAGATCTGAGCTTCGGCGAGAAACTGCACGCGCGCCTCCTCGTCGTCCGCGAGTTCGGGGCGCAGGAACTTGAGCACGACGTTGCGCTCCAGTTCGGTGTCGGTGGCGACGAGCAATTCGCCCATGCCGCCCTGCGCGATAAGGCTGCCCGCCTCGTACTTCGCCGGGAGGTCTTCGTGCGACTGCGTGGCTCGTTTCGACTCCATCCGTACTACCCGGCGGAATGATCGCAAAAAACGCAATCGGAGCGGTCGCGACTTTTTTCCGGATCGGGCTGTAACGCGGCGGATGTCCTTCCCCTTCGACATGTGGCTTACGCACCGCAGGTCGCGACGGCGGGGCCAAGAGGAGATCGAAATGTGGAACAACAGCATCAATCGCCATCTGAACTGGGTCGACAGCGCGCGCCGCAGCGCCCGCGAGCACGCCCGCCGCTACGCCATCGCCGCCGAACGCGACGAGCAGCAGCGCAAGCGGATCCTCGGGGGGCGCTAACGAACAACCCTGCGGGCGAGGGCGGAGATGAGATCGCCGATGACGATCAGCAGCGAGCCGAGCAGCACCCAGAGCAGCACGCGATCCCAGAAGAGCGCCGCCTTCGCCTGCAGGATGTAGTACCCGAGACCGGTAAATCCGAGCAGGCCGAGCACCGTCGCCTCGCGCACGCAGGTTTCCCAGCGATAGAAGAAGAAGAGCAGAAAGCGGTTCATCGACTCGGGCCAGATGGCGGTGGTTGCGATCTGCAGTCGCGTCGCGCCGACCGCCCTTAGTGCGCGCGGCGTACGCGGGTCGGCGTTCTCGGTTACTTCCGCGAACAGCTTGCCGAGTATGCCCGCGTTGTGCAGCGCCAGCGCTAGCACACCGGGCCACGCACCCGGGCCGAGCACGGTCAGCAGCACGAAGGCCCAGACGTATTCGGGAATCGCGCGCAGGAAGATCAGTCCGACGCGGGCGATCCAGACGACTCCATCCCACGCTCTTCGCAGGCTTGTGGAGGGGGTGCGGGGGCCGGGCAGGAAAGGCTCCGCGTTCGCGATGTTGCGCGCGGCGAAGAGGCTTGCGAGCAGCGCCATTAAACCGGCCAGCACGATCGCGGCGACGGAGAACGCCAGTGTGTCCACGACCGCGGCGCCCGCATTGCCGGCGAACTGTTCATTGACCCAAGTGCCCGCCACGCCCCAGTCCCACGGCTTGTCCTGCAGCGGGTAGGGGCGCAGTTCGGTAAGGAACCGCTCCAGGTTGTTCTGCGCGCGCTCGGTGCGCAGTTGCGCGAAGTCGAGCACGTCGCTGCTCCACGCCGCGACGACCAGCGCCAGCATCGCGATGGCACTTAGGCGCCCGAACCAGTTGACGGGTCGTGCGGCACGCAACTCGGCGACGCTCTTCATGCGACCGTCAGCCTCCGCCGCAGCGCACCGCTCCACCATTCGACCAGCACGATCAGGACGAAGAGCGCGTAGAGGTAGGTCCACGCCTCGCGGAAGTAGAGTTCCCCGCACGCCTCGTAGATGTACTTGCCAAGCGTGGGGAAGCCGAAGAAGCCGAGAATCGCCGCGGAGCGCAGCGCGCACTCGAAGCGGTAAAAGGCGTAGGCGCCCATGTCCGGCAGCGCCCGCGGCACGAGGCCGAAGACGAAGGTCTGCAACGAACCCGCGCCCGCCATGCGCAGCGCCTGCGCCGCGTCGTCGGGCGCCTCGTCGAGCATTTCGGAAAAGACCTTGGCCAGCGTGCCCCCGTAGGGAATCGCGATCGCGATCACCGCGGAGACCGTGTTGAGCCCGAACGCAGCCAGCAACGCGATGGCCCAGATGATCTCGTGGATCGAGCGCATGAACGCGATGAGCGTGCGCGTTGCGCCGTAGAGCACCGGGCGCAGGGGCCCGAAAGCCGGGAAGAGGCGCCACCAGCGCGCCGAGGCGAGCACCCCGAGCACGGCGCCGAGCACGACCGAGAGGCTGATCGCGGCCACGGCGAAGATCACCGTATTGCGCATTGCGCGCAGTGCCTGCGGAACGATGTTGCTGCCGACGTCCGATTGCGATGTGAGGGTCGGCGCAAAGGCGGCGCCGATGAAACGACCGAACACGTCCCAGCTTCCGCTGGTGGGCACCAGGTCGAGGCGCCAGGCGGAGGCGAGTCCGGCCAGCAGCAGGGCGACCAGGACGATCGTTCGCGCGGCCGGGATCTTCATGCGTTGCGAAGCATCTCGCCCGCGGTCAACTCATAGAGTTCGTCGAAGTGGGTGTCCGCGAGCTCTTGTGTGTCGCAGTCGAACACCACGCGTCCATGACGCATGCCGATCAGGCGCGGGAAGAACTCGCGCGCCAAATCGAGGTTGTGCAGGCTGACGCACAGCGTGATGCCCTCTTCGCGCGCGATGCGCGTCAGCAGCGCCATGGTGTCGCGCGCGCGGGCGGGATCGACGCTGCTCACCGGTTCGTCGGCGAGAATCGCGTCGGGTTCCTGATAGAGGGCGCGGGCGATGGCGGTGCGTTGCATCTGCCCGCCCGACAGGGAGTCCACCCGCTCGAACAGCTTTTCGGGAATGCCGACGCGCTGCAGGATGGAATGCACTGCCTCGACCTCGTTGTTGCGCGGCCAGTAGACGTCGCGCAGGGAACGCAGCAAACCCACGCGGCCGAGGCGCCCGGCCAGCACGTTGGTGACCACGCGCTGCGTCGGCACGAGCCGATGGTCCTGGTGGACGAAACCGATGCGCGAGCGCAGGGCGCGGAGTTCGCGCGCGCTCAAGCTCTCGAGCGGACTGCCATCGACGCGAACCGCGCCCGTCGTCGGTCGCTGCGCTCCGTTCAGCAGGCGCAGCAGCGTCGTCTTGCCCGCCCCGCTCGGTCCAACGATGCCGACCAGTTCGCCCGGATCGACGTGCAGCGATACGTTCTCGACGGCACGGCTCTCGCGGAAGTCGACGGTAACGCCGTCGATAGTGAACCGGGCCGCGGGGTGGATCATGTCAGCGTGCGAGTTCGAGAGCCTTGGCCGTGTCCTCGATCGCCTGGAAGTCGGAGTTCTTCGCTTCGATCATGCTGGATCGGGAGAAGCTCTTCTTGCAGAGGTCCCCCGGCATCGACAGCCACGCCGCCTTGAGCTTTTCGGTGAAGCCGGCCCCGAAGTCCTTGTCGAGTGCCGGATGCGCCGTGAGGTTGTAGTCGGCGTACAGGGGCGTCTTCCAGATAATGAGCGTGTTCGCCTTGTCCGCCGGCGCCGCGTTGTCGTAGGTCTTGTAGTTGACCGCGCCCACGTCGAACGCGCCGCTGTTGACGGTCGCGATCGTCTTCGGGTGGTCGCCCGAGAAGCCGACCGCGCGGAAGTAGTCCTTGGGTGCGGCGCCGCCCATTTCACGAATGAAGAACTCCGGCATGAGGCGGCCGGAGGTCGATCCCGCGGAGCCGAAGGTGAACTTCTTGCCCTTGATGCCGGTGGGGAACTTGTCGCCGCGGGTCAGGCCGGTGTCTTTGTGGGCAATGAAGTAGCTGAAAAAGTGCGGGTCCTCGGCGCCCTGCGCGATGGCGGTGGCGCCTTTGACGGCGAGGCGCGCCTGCACGCCCGACAGGCCGCCGAACCAGGCGAAGTGGATATCCCCGTTCTTGAACGCCTGAACGGAGGCGGAGTACTTGTTGACCGGCACGTACTCGACTTTGACGCCGAGCGCCTTGGATAGGTACGCGGTTACCGGGGCAAAACGCGCCGCCTTGTCCGTCGGCTTTTCGTCAGGAATGGCGCTGAAGCGCAGGACGGGCTCGGTTGCGCTTTGGGCGTTGTCGCCGCAACCCGTAATCAGCAACGCGGCGGCAAACAGAGCGAGGATCGGACGCATCGGAATTCTCCCTAGCACCCCTCGCGACTATCGGTAATTCCGATTGCATCTATCGGGGTTGCGGATTCTACAGGAGGAAACGTCTGGAACACCGCGTTTTATGGCCAAACCGCGTTAGCCTTGAGTTGTGGTGGTGGGACAAAGTACGTGATGGATGCGGTGCAGTTCTTCGTCATATTCGGCGCAATCGCTGCGTTCGCGGCCATCGTGCTTGGCGGGGTGCATCAGGACGCCGGAATGCCGGGCTTGCGCCACCGCGATCGCCGCAAAGAGATTCGTAAGGCGCGGCGTCCCATGCTTGCGGTTGCCATCCTGGTCGGCGCGGCAGGCCTGTTGGATGAAATGGAGGCGCCCCTGATGGTCCGAGTGGCGTGCGTTGTAGCGGCGGCGTGCGTCTTCTACGCGTTCCCGCTCGCAAAGAAACGGGCCCAGTCGGGTGCCGTTTCAGCAGCGCGCAAGCGCCGCACTGATCCGCTATCCTGACCGCATGGCCAACGTGACCGCCCAGCCCACGCCCAATCCGGCCGCCTACAAATTCACCATCGCCGGACACAGCTTCGATGGACCGCAAACGGTCGGAAGCGCGGCAGACGCGAGCGGAACTCCGTTCGAGGCGATCTTCGCCTTGCCTGGCGTCGTCAGCATCTTCGCCACCGCCGACTTCGTGACGATCACGAAAGACAGTGGCGCCGACTGGGGTGGAATCATCGATCCGGCGACCAGCGCGCTTTCGGCTGCCTTTTAGGAGCCTGTCCGCGCAACCACCGTCGGACCGAAGCCGAGCGAGACGTTGCTGGGCGAGCCGGGCCGAGGATGGCGTATCCAAAGTCGCTACGTGGACGAGGCCCGGCGAAGATCC
>CBDURV010000084.1:0-10767 GCA_965369495.1 uncultured bacterium | reverse complement strand
GGTAGGGCACGGCGGCCGCCCCCAGCACTTCGAACTGCCGGTAGGTCTCACCCGGGATCTGCATCGTCTTGGCGAGATCCATCGTCAGCTGCTGCAGTGTGGTTTCGAGAGCGGTGCCCACCCCCACTTCGGAGATCGCCTTTCTGTACTCCTCGACCTGCGCGCGCAATCCGTCGTCCAGCGCGTCGTCCGCCGCGAGTTTCGCCAAGCGCACGCGCGCCTCGTCGGAGCGGCCCAACAGAACGCACGTGATCGCGAAGCGAAACTCCGTCTGCTGCCGCAGGCGGGCGGAAAGCTTCTCCTCTTGGAGCAGCGCGAGATAGGCGCGCGCCGCCTCGGCCGGCTTGCCCTCGATGACCTCGAGCACGTACGCCTCGTGGAACCGTTTGGAGGGCGAAGCGTCCTGGGCGAAGAGCGGAGCGGCAAGGAGCAGCGTCAGCAGTATCGTTTTCATGGTTGCCAGCATCGCTGCTCCTCACGCGACCGGGTCGCCGTCCTGTCTTGGAAGTGTCGGTGTTCGGTCAAAGCGGTAGCCGACACCGCGCACGCTGGCGAAGTGCTCCGCGCCGAGTTTCTTGCGCAGCGCCATGACCGCGTTGTCCACGACGCGACTCACGTTGTCGGCGCTCTCGTCCCAAACGCCCGCGAGCAGTTCCGTACGCGAAAGCGCGCGCCCCTCGCGATCGATGAAGAAGCTCAGCAGATCGAACTCCTGCGGTGACAGGTGCACTTCGCCGCCATCCCGCAGGACACGGCGTGCGGCGAAATCGACCGAGTTCGCTCCCAGACGCACGGTCGTCTTCGAGACGAGCCCGCGCTCGCGATCCCAAGCGCGCAAACGCGCATCGATTCGCGCCAGCAGCTCCTTGAGCCCGAACGGCTTGACCACGTAGTCGTCGGCGCCCAGCTTGAGGCCTTCAACGCGATCCTGCTCCAGGCCACGCGCCGTCACACAGAGCACCGGCGTCTCCACGCCGTCGGCACGCAGGCGCTTGAGCACTTCGAAGCCGTCCATGCCGGGCAACATGAGATCAAGAATGATCAGGTCGGGGTCGCGGGTCAGCCCGAGGTGCAGCCCCTTCACGCCGTCGGCGGCGGCGAGCACGCGATATCCCGCGTCCTCCAATGCGTCGCAGAGCCCTTCGCGAATCGCCTCTTCATCCTCGATCAGCAGCACCGTCGCTTCACGCATTCGATTCCCCCGGCAACATCAGCTCGAAACAGCCGCCTGTCGCGTTGGTTTCGTACTTCACGCTGCCCCCCATGCCCTCCGCCAGTTCGCGCACCAACGAAAGCCCGAGCCCCGTGCCGGACACGCCGTCGGTGTTGGAACCACGCGCATATCGATCGAACATGCGCGGCGCGTCCTCGGCCGGAACACCCTCGCCGGCGTCCTGCACCTCGATTCGCACACTCTGCCCGCCACGTTCGCCGGCGCGCTCCCAGCAGAGCAGAATCGGCGTGCCCGCGTCCGTGTATTTGCCCGCATTGTCGAGCAGATTGTTGATACAGCGGGCCAGCGCGGTGGCGTCGGCGTAGGCGCACTGGTCGGCGGATCCGACGAGTTCGAGATCATCCGCCCGCCCGGGATAGAGCTGCCGGAACTGCTCCGCGCACTGCGTGAACACCGGCTCCAGTTCGATCTTTTCGCGCGTGAAACGACGGCTTCCGCGCTCCAGGCTCGAAAGGTCGAGCAGGTTGGCCAGCAGCGTACTCGCGCGCGAAGCCTCGCGCTCCAGTACGCCGATGTACTTGCGGCGACGCTGCGGATCGTCCTGCTTCTCGGCGAGCAACTCCGCGTGCAGACGCACCGCGGTCAGCGGCGTGCGCAGATCGTGGGCGACCTCGGTCAAGAACCGAACGCGCGTGGCGTCGAGTTGGCGCCGGCGGCGCAGCACGAACCTCAGCGCAAACGTAATGCAGAGGTAGAGCAGCGATCCGACCAGCAGGGGCGTAAGCCACGAACGGTAGCGCGGCACGTCCCACCAGGTCGGCCCATGAATCGGAACAACGGACCAGCACCCCGAGTAGCCCTGCTTGTCGGAATCGCTCCAAACCGCTCCGGGCATCGGCGCAGGGCCGAAGTAGAGATCGAAGTCGTCGTCGGCCTGCCAGCGTGTGGCTGCCGTCGGCCGCTGGTCGGTCCAGAGCACGTACTCGCCATCCGGTTGCCGATAGGCGAGGCCGTCAGAGAGTTCGTGGTATCCGATCGTTGCCGGGTAGCCGCGGTCCTCGAGCTCGGCCGCGATGCTCAGGACGCGGTGTGTCCGCAGGGGAACGATGTCACCCGGCATTCGTTCGAGCAGGAACAGCTTGGCCGACGCGCTGAGGCTCGCGCGGCGCAGGCCGTCCAGATTGGGCTGGAGATAGAGCGCTGCGAAACTTCCCGGCGCCGCCAGCGCTGGCTCAACGCTAACGGGCGGTTCGCCCTCTTCCAGGCGCGCGAGCAGATCCGAATCGCCCAGTGCCGCGGCGCTCGGTCCCGGCGCCCCCGCACCCCCTCCAATATCCCAGTACTCGACGTGCCCACGCAGTTTCACCCTCAGCGTGCGATGCATGGACTCGCGAATCTCGCCGGCGCGCGTGTCGTCGTCGGCCAGTTCGGGCCCCCGCGTCGTTCCGACGAACGCCTGAACGTAGCGCCGACCGGGCCCGTACTGCACGCCCTGGAGCAGCGCGTCGTACTGCCGGCTTGCGCTGTCCCAAAACACCATGATCACGAAGATCGGTACGGCGATGAGCAGGCCAATCAGGCGTTCCGCGCGGTCCGAGGGCACGCCGGAAGAATACGGTGCGCCGTGAGCGCCATGTCAGCGGTTTGTCGGGACGGTTCCCCGTGCGCTTATGATCTCGCCCATGAGCAAGCCCAAAGCCCTCCGTCGCGTGCTACTCAAGATCTCCGGCGAGGCGCTCATGGGCGAGCAGGGCTATGGCATCGAGGCCAGCAAAGTTCAGGGCATCGCCGCGGAATTGAAGGACGTGCACGCGGCGGGCGTCGAGTTGGCGATCGTCGTGGGCGGCGGCAACATCTTTCGCGGCCTTTCGGCCAGCGAGCGCGGCATGGAGCGCGTTGCCGCCGACCACATGGGCATGCTGGCGACGGTGATCAACGCGCTGGCGCTCCAGGACGCGCTGGAGAAGGCGGGTTTGCCGACGCGCGTGCTGAGCGCGATCGAAATGCGCGAGATTGCAGAGCCGTTCATTCGGCGGCGCGCGGTGCGGCACCTCGGAAACGGCGATGTCGTGATCTTCGCCGCCGGAACCGGCAACCCGTTTTTCACCACCGACACCGCCGCGGCGCTGCGCGCCAACGAGATCGGTGCGGATGCGTTCTTAAAGGCGACGCAGGTGGACGGAATCTACTCCGACGATCCGCGCAAGGTGCCGGACGCCGAGTTCTTGCCGCGACTGACCTACCGCGAATGCCTGGCGCGCGACATCAAGGTCATGGATGCGACCGCGTTCAGCCTGTGCGCCGACAACCAGATGCCGATCCACGTGTTCGACCTGCACCAGCACGGAAACATTCTCCGCGTGGTGCAGGGCGAACAGGTCGGTTCCGTAGTCCGCTAGTCGTCGTCGGTCAGAGTCGCGAGGTTCGGAAGCGGGTGGTGGTCACCCGACCAGTCGTGCGACCCGCCGATGCCGAAATCGCCCGTGTGCGTGAACGAAATCACGCGGAAGCCCGCTCCCGGACCCGGAATCTCGGACTTCGGAATGACGAAGAGCAGCGCGTCGCGGTCCTGGATTACGCGCGCGGCCGAAGGAAGCTCCGTCGGAGTTACCTCGCTGCCGTTGAGTAGCTGCAACTTCCAGCCGGAGCCCGGCACGAAGTCGAGGATGTACCAGCGGTCGGTGCCGGCGGCCGGATCGTTCGCGTTCTGCGCCGTGGGGACGAAGTTGTTGGCGCTCTGGCCGTCATGATCGATCGCCACCATGAAACGCCAGAAGCGCGTCGTGTCGAGCAGATCGAAATCGCCGTCGAGACCGAAGAAGATGCCGACGTACGCGCCCGCATTCATGGTCGCGGGCATGGACGCCTGATAGCTGTTGCCGTTCGCACCGGTACCGACGGGGAAGACCGGGTTGGATCCGGTAAACGCGTCGTCGATGTCGCCCGCGTCAAGATTGACCTGGAGCGCGCCGTAGTAGCTGATCTGGCTGAGCGGAATGTCCGGCACGCGATCCGGCACGCTCACGTCGCCGTGCTTGACCGGCTCGCCGAAGTTGACCAGCGCGATAGTCGGCAGGAGCGACGTCTTGACCGGCTCGCCCGGAAGCAGTCCCTCGAACGCATCGAGCAGCGACGAACCGTCGGCGCAGACATTCACGACGAAGAGTTCCGTCGTGACGGAGCGACCGGGGACGCCCTTCTCACCCACGAAGTAGGTGCGCATGCGGAACGCCTCGGCGCTGAAATCGCAATCGGACGCGACAATGTCGATGTTGACCGTCTCGCCACTCGAGAGCGTGCCACTCTGCGGGCTGGCGCTTAGCACCGAATCCGACTCCGGCACGAACTCGTAGGTGATCGCGGCGGAACCCGCGTCGCCGGTATGGCTGATCGAAACGATCGTGACACGCTGGTCGGTGCTGTCGGCGGGGTCGCAGCAGAAGCGACCGTTGAGTGCGATCTCGAGATCGACCGCCGCGCCGATGGGCGAGGTATCGGGAACCTTGTCCTTTTCCTCGTCATCGAAGATCTTGTCGAGCGCTTCTTCGATAAAGGGGGTAAGCAGGCCGACGGCGCCACAAGCCGGCAAAAATACCGTCGCTGTGGCGAGCGTTAGGGCGAAGAGAAACTTGTTACGAAACATCAATCACGGTCCTCCGACGTACCATTCGGCCAAGGCACCATAGAAGAGCAGAATTTGATTCACAATCACGTATTCCGCCCCATGACCAAACGGTGAACAACCGCGTCCCAAGAGGCGACAAATGCCGGTAATTACTGCCTCTTGCGCGCATTCTGCGGCGGCAGGACGCGATACGCGGCGGCATTGATAGCATCGATCGCATGAGCGCGACCGTGATTACCGAACTGCTGGGCGACGGGATCGGCCCCGAACTCCGGGACGCCGTGCACGCCGTGGCCGACGTCCTGCCGGTTGACCTCGAGTTCCGCCCCATCGATCTTTCGCTCGAAAACCGCCGCGTGCGTGGGATGGCGATTTACGACGACGCCGTCGAGTCGATGCGTGCGACCAAGATCTCACTCAAGTACCCGACCATCACGGAGGCGGAGTCCCCCAACGCGGTGCTGCGCAGGCGTCTCGAGTTCTGTGTCATCCACCGTCCCGTGCGTTCGATCGAGGGCATCGACTCCAACTTCAAGCACGACGTGCACGTCGAGATCGTGCGCGTCGCGACCGGCGGAACCTACGACGACCCGGGCAAGATGATCGGGCGCGACTCGGCCGTCTCGTTGCGCATCGTCGAGCGCCGTCCGGTTTTCAACGCCGCGCACTTCGCCTTCCGCCTCGCGCAGAAGCGTGGCTTCAGCGTCACGTCTTCGTCCAAGCACACGATCCAGAAGGTGACCGACGGATTCTTCGAGCAGATCACGCGCGAGGTCCACGCCGACTACAAGGATGTCAGCCACCGCGTCGAGCTATTCGATGCGCTGCTGGCCAAGATCATCCTCCACCCGCAGGACTTCCAGGTCGTGCTGTGCCTCAACGAGTACGGGGACTTTTTGTCGGACATGGCCTGCGGTCTCGTCGGCAGCCTCGGCACCGGCGCCAGCGCCAACTACTCGTTCCATGAAAACGGCACGGTCGATATCGCCATGTTCGACCCGGCTGGCGGCACGGCGCCCGACATCGCGGGCCAGGACAAGGCCAACCCGACTGCGGTCCTGCTCGCCTTCGGCATGCTGCTCGACCACATGGATCGCCGCGATATCGGCCGCCCGTTGCGTCAGTCGATCTTCAAGTTGATCGAAGAGGGCAACTGCACCGCCGACCTCGGCGGCAGCCTCAAGTGCAGCGAATTCGCAAAAGCGGTTGCCGAGAAGGTCTCGTCAGAGCTAGTGACCCGCTAGTTCAAAGATTGCCGGATACCGCGGTAGTTGTCAGAGATGACGTTGCCTGGCGGATCGGTCGTCTTTGTCACGTTGTGGGCGAGATCGGTGGGCGTACGTCCCCCATCGCGAGGAAGGTGAGGGGCGCGGGGAGAGGACGCCCAGTTTGCTCACCGGAACCTGTCCTATTCCGAGGGCGCATACTCGGAAACATTGTGCCTGGCGCTGTACTTCCTTGGAAATTTTTCGAGCGGCTAGTCGGTGTCCGCGCCCCGAATTCTTGAGGTGTACCGCGGCGCCTTGTATGCCCGAACTGTACGCTTCCAGGCTTCCTCAAACGCAGGCTTGCGGCAGGCTCGCGCAAGCTCCTGCGCTGGGTCAGCCGAGTTCTGAATACGCAGCAACACGTTCCGAATCCAGACCTGCGTGGTTTCCTGTTCTGTGCACATTACCTGCACCATGCAGAAGGACAGATCTCGCATGAGCCGAGCCTCTTCGCTCCCGCCGTACACGTCCGTTCGTGCGGCGGTGGCCACCGTTTCGATGCTCGGGATGTTGGCGCCTTTCGCATATTGACGCAGACGCCCTTGTCGCCACGCGGCACGGATCAGGCGCATTGATGCCGGTGGCCCACCGAGTTGGCGGTGCACGGATTCGGCTTCTTCAAGCAGCGCTTTTGAGATCACGACTTCGGATAGATAGCAGGCGAGCCCCTCTTCCAGCACAGCCGGGCAGTCCGGGAACTTACTCGCAACAATCCAATGAACGATCTCATGGCAGAGCGTAAGCCGGGCGCCACGAACCTGAGCCATGATCGCAAGCCCTTGCGCGCCGTAGTTCACGCCGCCCACTCCCGCCGGAAAGGCGCTGGGGGCTATCCTGTGCGAGACCGCTAACGCCATCCGCGGGTCACTGCAAACCGCAATGGTCAGCGGTGTGCTCGGAAGCTTCAGGCCGAGCGTTGCGGTCACCGTTTCGCAAATCGGTGCAACCCACTCGACCAGTCCGGCTGGATCCATCCCCTCCTGCAAAAAGACATCAATTGCCCCCGATTCGAGCGTCTGTGCATGGAGCGTAAAACCCATTTGCTGCAAGATCCGTCCTCGTTCCTGACGGTTCGGCATCGACCTGTACTGCTTAATCGGTGGCGCATGGTCCGCCGCGTCTTGCGCGACGGCTGGCGTCAAGTTCTCCGTAACTTCTTCCTCCGCCTCCTGAGCCTTTGAGAATGTCGGCGGTTTATTGAGCCACTCGATCCAATGAAGGAAGCCTACGCCGCAGGCGAGCGCGGCCAAGACCGAACAGACTATGACCGCGCTGCGCATAGCCGAGTTTGATAACCGGGAGAATCTCATTCTTGATAATGGCTGGGCCGTGAACTAGTCAACCATACGGTGACCGATCCACACTGCCCGCCTCGAACTCCGCGCAGAGCAGCAGCGAGACGTGCGGTCGCACCCCCCATTGCAGCATCGGCGAAGGGTCCAGCTCACGCAGCAAGCTGGTCAGCACGAGTTCGATCGCGCGGTTGGTGACGATCACTCGCGCGCGTTCCGGACGATCTCCACCACGTCATCGATCGCCTGCGCGAACTGCCCCATCTGCTTGTCGTTCAGGATCGGTCGAAGCTGCGTCTCGGTGTCGGCGCGAACCGTCTTGAGCTCCGACTTGAGCCGCCGTGCCGTGCGCAGTGTCCGCCCGCCCTTCTTCGCGTCGATCAACGCACCAAGGACCCGATCGCGCGTCGCCGCCATGATCGGCTTCACCTTGCGGTACTGATCCACGGTCAGCTCCATCTCCTTGGGCAGCCGAACGAGGCGCTGGCGCACCTTGAGCCGTACGGCGCTGCGCTGCTCCTCGGTAAGTTCGGGCGGCGATCCGCATGCGAGAAGAGAGAGGCCCACGAGAAGGATCGCCTGCATTGAACGCATCGGCAGATTCTGCCATGTGCGCGCCCAACAGCGCATCAGTCAGCCATAAGTACCTGACCACAGTACACTTACGCCCCCGCTAACGCTCGCCAGGGGAGCGTTAGCGGTGGTATTTGTGGCAGGTGTGGCAGGCGTCGGAGGCGCCATCGGGACGGTGGCAGTCGCGGCAGTTGGCGATGCCGGGCAGGCGCAGGTCATCGGCAGAGCGGCTATTGGCGACCTCGTGGCAGGCCGCGCACACCTGCGAGGCGTGCGGGCGGTGGTCGAAGCGCGCCTTGGCCAGCCAACTCGCCGGCATCGCGGGCGGCACGATCGCGGCATCGATCATGGTGTGGCAGATCAGGCAGCCGCGCTTGCGTCCCGGTTCCAAAAGGCCCTGCATGGCGGCGTCGCTGCGGCGCACCAACGTCTGCGCCCAGTCCGGCGTTTCCACGCCGCCGGTCCCCGCGTGGCGGGCCAAGCTTCCGTCGGCACGCATGACCTCCAGGTAGGTCGCCGTGATCCACGTGCGCAGTTCTTCGGGCTGCTGCCCGTGCGGCACGCGAATGTCGGGAAGCTCGTCGTCGAGGCGCTCGGCGTGACAGTGCGCGCAGTGGTCGGCGAACGCGATGGCGCGATGGCCACCCTCCTCCGGCTCATGGCACGACCCGCAATCGAGCGGCCCCTCCAGCAACTTCGAATCGAGATGCACCGCATGGTTGAACTGCAGGTGCTGATCGTGCGGCTGCACCTCGAAGTCGAGATGGCTGTCCATGTCCACGTAGTCGCGGTGCTGCACGTGACAGGTATTGCAGTGCGCGTCCGGCACGGCATCCAGCCCCGTGCGGCCGCGGTGCTCGCGATGGCAGACGGCGCAGGCAGGCTCCGCGGGCCCATCCGACACGTCATCAAGGTCAACGTGAGCAGGGGTCGCATGGCAGGCGCGGCAAAATGCGTCCTCGGCGCCCTGGAACTGGCCCTCGTGACAGCGTCTGCACTCCGTCTCGAAGAGGGCGTGCGCCGCCGCGACGGGGCCGTTGGCATAGATCGTCTCGTCCCCGCGCACATACGCCTGCCCCACCCACGCGAGCGCCACCAGCGACAAACCGAGCGACAGCCCGAAGCGAATAAGCCGCATCGGATGCATGTGCCGGTAGTAGCCCGGCTCGATGCGATCGGCGATCTGCTTGGAGGAACGTTCCGTGGATGCCATCAGTACCAGAGCGCCATCGCCGCATGGACGATCGTCAGGACAATCATGAGCCAGCTCAGGGGCACATGGACCAGCAGCCAGCTGTGCAGCCAATGGTGCAGGGCGCGCTGCGTCATGAGTTGCGCGCGCTGCTCGCAGATGTTCTCGAGGTCTTCCGCGACGCCGTGCAGCGACGGATCGACCTGCGCCTTCAACTCCTCGAAGAGCGCCTCGCGCCGATAGCGGTTGACGAGTGCGGTGCCGCGCGCGCCGCCACGCCGAAAATACGGCCGCATCCGCTCGTCGAGGAAGACGATCAGCGGCCGGCGAGACTCGTCACCGTCCTCGGCCTCGATCGCCGGGCGACTCTCCACGACGCGCCCCTTGATCGCACCCGCCAGTTTGGCGCGGGCGACGGCGCGCCGCGGACCCTTGCCGCGCGCCAACGCCACCGCCTCTTCGAGCAGTTGCCCGCGCACGTGATCGATCTGCTCGTAGACGGTCTCCTCCGGCACCAGGCGCGTCATGAATCGCGGCAGGATCTGCTGCAGCATCAGGCCCCAGACACCGGTGAGGAAAACGACCCAGAAGCAGCCCATGAGCACCGACGCGAGCGGCCCGCCGAAGCGGAAATCGGCGTGGAACAGGATCAGCGGAAAGGCGAGCGCCCCCAGCCAGAGGTGGCCGCGCAACCAGGTCGACGCGCGCCCCACACGCCACTGCGGCTTCTTCTTGCGCACACCCAGCAGCGCGGCGAAGAAGATGCAGAACGTGCCCGCGATGCCGAATCCAAGGCCGGTGGCCGTGCCGCCGCTCGGACCATCCGGCTGACGCGCCGCATCGCGCAGGTACCAGCCGGTCGCGATGGTCAGCCCCACGACGAACAAGAGCGCCCATCCGCGGTGCGAGCGATTAAGGAGCATTCTTCCCGCCTCCCCGCAGCACGCTCTTCCGCACCTTGCCTCCACGCGCGAAGAAGCGCTGCGGATCCACGCGGAACGCGGCGTCGTGTGGACAGGCGTAAACGCAACTCGGTTCGGCCAGATCCGCGCACAGGTCGCAGGTGATCGCCTTCTTGGGCGCTTTCGCCTGCTCGCTCCCGTCCGCGAACTCGTGCATGTTGATGTTGCCATAAGGGCAATTCTTGGCGCACAGGCCGCAGCCGATGCACCAGTCCTCGATCACGATCTCCTTCGTCCCGCGCCGCCGGATCGACCCCACCGGGCAGCCGATCATGCAGAGCGGATCGTGGCAACTGCGGCAACTCGTCGGAACCAGGAAACGGTCGAAACGCAGGCCGTCGCGAATCAGGCGCGTCACGTCGTCGTGCGTCGCCGCGCAGGCGCGCACGCAGTCGTCGCAACGCGTGCACCGTTCGAGATCGATGAGCAGCAGGCTCTGCGCCTCCATCAACCCCTGCTTGAGGAAGTCGTCCACCCGCACGGTGCGCAGTTCGCGCATGCGCGTCGCGTTCTCGCTCTCGTGGCGCGCCGCCTTCTCCTCCATGCCGGCACGCACGGCGGGAAAGCTCTCGACCATGCGATCGAAATCCTGCTTGCCGATGCGCACCAACTCGACGTGATCGAGCGCGGTGCACGAGGCCATGCGCACCCCCGCGCCGAGCAGCCCCATTTCGCCGAAGA